>CALMLK010000387.1 GCA_937868035.1 uncultured Alphaproteobacteria bacterium | reverse complement strand
GACACCATCGATGCATTGCAGAAATTCCGCGCCAGCAAGGCGATCCTTGGTGCGAGTGGCGTGACCGCCGAAGGTCCGAGCGATGCGGGGATTGGCCCCGGCCTCATCTACGGTGCGATGATGCGGCGCTCGGCGGAAACGATCGTGGTCGCTGACCGCAGCAAGATCGGCCGCATCTCGCTTGCCGTCTACGGGGCGTGGTCAGAGAACGTGACGCTCATCACCGACCAGGCGCTGCCCGAGGCGCTGCAGGCGCATCTCGCCGCTGCCGAAGCCAAGGTCGTCGTGGCGTGAAACCGCGTTGGTGCGCGCGCAAACTTGCCACGGGCGCCTGCGGGCCATAAGCATTCATTTTCCTTTTGCCCTCCTTTCGGATGCCCATGCCCACCGCCACATCCTCCACGCTCAGACCCGCCCTCCGCATCGATCAGGCGGAACTGCGGATTGTACGCTTGCCGCTGCTCACGCCCTTCACCATTGCCACAGGCACCATGCACGAAAAGCTGTTCCCGCTGCTGATCCTGCGATCCGGCGGGATTGAGGGATACGGCGAGGGCGTGATGGACCCCTTGCCCGATTATCTCGACGAGTCCCTTGCGGGTGGCATGGCGCTGCTCCGCGATGTGCTGCTGCCCGCCATCGTCGGACAACGTTTCGACAACCCGGCGGCACTGGAAGCCGTGCTCAGCCCGTGGCGCGGCCACTTCATGACCAAGGCCATGGTGGAGATGGCGTTCTGGGACTTGTGGGCGAAATCGCTGGGGCTGCCGCTCAAGACGCTGCTTGGTGGCACGAAGAGCGAGATTGAAGTTGGCGTGTCACTCGGCATCAACCCTTTTGATGTGACGCTGGACCGTGTGGAATCGCATCTGGCGCAGGGCTACAAGCGGATCAAGCTGAAGATCATGCCGGGGCATGACGTGGCGCTGGTGAAGGCGGTCCGCGCCGCTTTTCCGGCGGCCCATCTTACCGTCGATGCAAACAGCGCCTACACGCTGGCGGATACCGGCATCATGGAGGCGCTCGACGATTTCGGCCTCGACTACATTGAACAGCCGCTGGCGTGGGATGACATCCACGACCATGCCGAACTGCAAGCACGGCTCCGCACGGCGGTCTGCCTGGATGAGTGCATCCGCACGGCTGCTGATGCGCGCAAGGCGTTGCAGAGTGGTGCGACGCGCGTCATCAACATCAAGGTCGGGCGGGTGGGCGGCTATCAGGAGGCGCGGCGCATCCACGACCTGTGCGCGGCCTGGACGTATCCCGTCTGGTGTGGCGGCATGCTCGAGTCGGGCATCGGACGGGCGCACAACATCCACCTTTCCACACTGCCGAACTTCCGCAAGCCCGGCGATACCTCCAGTTCCAGCCGCTACTTCGCCAAGGACATCGTCAATGAACCGCTGGAAGCGCGGGACGGCTTGATGCCCGTGCCAGCGGGAGCGGGGAGCGGCGTCACCCTTGACCGTGGCTTCCTCGGCAAGGTGACAGTGAGCACAGAGAGTTTTGGCCCGTGAGTGACGTGACATTGCGCGTGCTCTCCGGCCTCGGCGAATTCCTTGCCGCCGAGGCGCTGCAACGCACCGTCTGGGGCGAAGGCGACAAGGAAGACCCGGCCGACCTCATGATGGTGATCCAGAGCGAAGGCGGCCTTGTTGCCGGTGCCTTCGCCGGAGAGGATCTTGTGGGCTACGTGTTCGGCTTTCCCACGCGCGAAACGCATGTGCAGCACTCGCACCGGCTTGCGGTTCATCCGCGGGCGCGCGGTGCGGGACTGGCGGTGCGGCTCAAATTCTTCCAGCGCAGTTGGTGCCTTTCCCACGGGATCACGCTGGTGCGGTGGACTTTCGACCCGCTTCGCCATGCAAATGCACATCTCAACATGGCGCGGCTCGGGGCGCGGGCTTCAACCTATTACACCAACTATTACGGCGCGATGCAGGGCATCAACGCCGGCCTCCCCTCCGACCGCCTGCTGGCGGAATGGCATCTGCAGGACGCGCATGTGGATGGTCTGGCGCGGGGCGACACGCCGGCCGCAACGGGGCTGGAGCGTCTCCCCATTCCGCGAGATTTGGACCAGTTGCTGAAGGACGAGCCGGGGCTTGCCCTGGCGGAACGATTGCGGGTCCGGGATGCGTTGCAAGCGCAGTTCGCGGCGGGCCGGGAGATCCGGGGCTATGACCCCGTGACCTGTTGCTATCTGCTAGGAGAAAAACCCGTCAGGTGAGAACGGCCTTCGACGGCCTTGCGGGTGTCGGATCGCCGAGGAGCCGGGCTGCGGACCAGATAAAGGCAATCACCGCGACATAGGCAATGACCTGAATGGCCGTGGGCTGATCGGCATAGCCGATGAGCGTGTGCAGCACGCGCCCCACCACACTGCTTTCCGAAAGAATGGCAGATGTATCCCACACCGTCTCGTCCAGAACGGTGATGATGCCGGCCTGCTGCAGGTAGCCCACAAGCTGCGATGCCATGCCAGCCGCGAGGAGCGTCACCAACCAGTTCGTGACCGTGAAGAAGTGGCGCATGGGAATCGTCAGAAGACCCTTGAAGGTGAGCACGGACACCACAAGCCCTGCCCCAAGTCCGAGGAGACCGCCCACGAAGAGGCTTGCCCCCGTGGCGCCGTTTGAGATGATGATGCCGTAGAGGAACAGCACGACTTCCGAGCCTTCGCGCATCACCGCCATGCACACGATGAAGGCCAGCGCGAAGAGCGAGCGCTTGCCCGAGATAGCTTCCTGCCCCGCCTCGTGCAGTTCCATGGCGAGGCGGCGGCCATGACGGGCCATCCAGATGTTGTGCCAGGCCAGCATGATCACCGCCGTGCCGAGAATGCAGGCGTTGAATATCTCCTGACCGTAGCCATCGAAGGCAGAGGCGATGGCGCCCGTGAAAACCGCGACCAGCGCACTGCCCGCGAGGCCGGCAGCGGCGCCCGAGAGAATCCACGCCCGTGCCGCAGCGAGGTTGCTCGCCACTGCCCAGACGATTCCCACGATCAATCCCGCTTCGATGACTTCGCGGAAGACAATGATCAGAGCACCCAGCATGCCAACATCAATCCAATTCTACTTCGCAATCACAAAACCCTTGGCCACATCTTCCTGGTATTCGTCGACGAACAGGTAGCGGCCCGCCTTCATGCCCCGCACACGGACAACAATCTGCGACTTTCCGGCAACGACCTTCTCGAATTTCAGGTCCTTGCCTTCGAACTCCACCGGCGCATCGTTCTCGTTCGTCAGCTTGAGGATGAAAGGCTTGCCTGCCGTAACATGAATCTCGCCGGGCACAAACGCCTGTCCCTTGATCGCAAGTTCGAATGTCGGCGGTTCTTCGGCCCCAGCATTTGTGGGACCGGCGAGGATGAGGGCGCCGAACGCCAGAGCCGCCATCGTATGTGCGCGTGTCATGTGGACTCCATATCCGATTAAAATACTCAATATTGCATACGCCTGCGCGATAACAACATCAACTGCGGCAAATCTTCTCAGTATTTCAATGCATTAGATTTATTCTAAGGTACCCCGCTGTTCCGTGTTGCAGTGCACAAATATGCTTGCAATTCGAATGACTTAAGAGGCGGCGTTGCGTCGCTGGACATGTTTTCCGGGTCCGCGATACGCTCTTGCGAAATTGCTTTGCGCAGGAGAATCGCGGGGATGACCACTGAACAAACGGACGTGCTCGTGGTGGGCGGCGGTCAGGCGGGGCTGGCGATGAGCGAGCACCTGGGCAAGGCCGGCATCGCGCACATCGTCCTGGAACGCCACCGGATTGCCGAACGCTGGCGTACCGAACGCTGGGACTCGCTCGTTACCAACGGACCCGCCTGGCACGACCGCTTTCCCAGCTTGGAATTTTCCTGCGGGCCCGACGCATTTCCCGGCAAGGAAGACGTGGCAGCGTATTTCGAGGCCTTTGCCAAGAAGATCAACGCGCCCATCCGCTGTGGCGTCAACGTCTCATCGGTGCGCAAGAACGAGGGCGGGCCCGGCTTCATCGCCGAGACATCGGCGGGCAGGATTGCGGCGCGCTATGTTGTGGCGGCCACGGGGCCGTTCCAGGTTCCGGTCATTCCGCCGATGGTGCCGCAGAATTCGGGTGTGACGCAGATGCACTCCACTGCCTACCGCAATCCCGCGCAATTGCCGCCGGGAGCCGTGCTGGTGGTGGGAGGCGGTTCCTCTGGCGCGCAGATCGCAGACGAACTGTTGCGGGCGGGACGCCGCGTTTATCTTTCCGTCGGACCCCATGACCGGCCGCCGCGGCGCTATCGCGGACGCGACTTCGTGTGGTGGCTCGGTGTGCTGGGCCTGTGGGACGCCTCCGCCCCGCCGCAGGGGAAGGAGCATGTCACCATTGCGGTGAGTGGCGCTTACGGCGGTGCGACCGTGGATTTCCGTGACCTCGCGGCGCGTGGCATGACCCTCGTCGGCCGCACGGAAGGCTTCTCCAACGGCCTCCTGCATTTCGCAGGCGACCTTGCGGACAACGTCGCCAAAGGAGATGCCAACTACCTGTCCGTTCTCGATGCGGCGGATGCCTTCATCGCGCGCAATGGCCTCGACCTGCCGGAAGAGCCGGAGGCGCGCGTCTTCGGCGCGACGCCCGACTGCATCAGCCATCCGCTGCGCGACCTTGATCTCGCCAAGGCCGGCGTCTCCACCATCATCTGGGCCACAGGGTTCGGCGTCGATTATGGCTGGCTTGTGCCGGGCGCGCTGGACGAGAAGGGAAAGCCCAAGCATCAGCGGGGCGTTTCGGCAGAACCGGGCGTCTATTTCCTCGGATTGCCGTGGCTCTCACGCCGCGGCTCAACCTTCATCTGGGGTGTGTGGCACGACGCCAAATACATTGCCGATCATATTGCCACGCAGAAAGGCTATCTCGTCTACAACGATTACGCCCGCGGCAGGTCTGCACCGCAATGAGGCGGCAACCCTCGCGCTATTGCGAGGGTTGCCAGTTTGGCCGTCAGGTGCGCAGATCGAAACGGTCTGCGTTCATCACCT
>CALMLK010000386.1 GCA_937868035.1 uncultured Alphaproteobacteria bacterium | reverse complement strand
CATCGAATCCGAAACGCTTCACCATTTCTTCGAGAATGCGGCGTTGTGCAGGTTCGTCTTCGACAATCAGGACGCGGGCGGCCATTCCAGATTACATCTCACTGACAAAGGTTATCGGTTGCGGTTTCTCTTGTCCGCTTGGGGACGTGCCCCGATTTGTGGCAGGGAAGGGTAAATTCCGTCTTAACAGCCTTGCCCAATTGGGGACAAAGCTGACGTTTTCCCACATGGATTGCCGCCGTTGTCTTGGCGCATTTCCTCCGCCATATGCAGCGGAAACCGCACGCATACCGCCCTCAAACTGCCCCAAGGACCCGCGATGACCTCTGCTGCCCCCGCACTTGCCAACCTGCCGGAATGGAATCTCGCGGATCTCTATCCCGCACCCGATTCGCCCGCCTTTGCCGCCGATGTCGCCACGGCAAAGGAGCGCTGCACCGCCTTTGCTGCAAACTGGGCCGGAAAACTGGCGGGCCTCGCGCCAGCCGACCTCGCCCGCGCCATCCGGGAATACGAGCAGATCTCCGACCTCGTGGGGCGCATCGGCTCCTACGCCCAGCTCTATTATGTGGGAGATACGACGGACGCGGCCCGGGCCAAGTTCTACGGCGATGCCTCCAACACCCTGACCGAACTTTCCAGCCAGCTCCTGTTCTTCGAGCTTGAACTCAACAAGATCGACGATGCATCACTGGCGGCCGCCATGGCGGAGCCCGCGCTCGCCCACTACAAGCCCTGGCTCGACAACCTGCGCATGGAGAAGCCGTACCAGCTGGATGACAAGCTGGAGCAGCTTTTCCTGGAAAAATCCCAGACGGCCGCGGGCGCCTTCAACCGCCTCTTCGATGAAACCATGGCCGATCTGCGTTTCGACATCGACGGCGAGATGCTGACGCTGGAGCCGACGCTGAACCTGATGCAGTCGCCCGATGAATCGCGCCGCAAGACCGGTGCGGAGGCCCTCGCCAAGACCTTCAAGGCCAACGTGCGCCTGTTCACACTCATCACCAACACACTCGCCAAGGACAAGGACATCTCCGACCGCTGGCGTGGCTTCAAGGACATCGCTGACGCCCGCCATCTTTCGAATCGCGTCGAGCCGGAGGTGGTTGCCGCACTGGTGGAAGCCGTGCGCGCCGCATATCCGCGGCTGTCACACCGCTATTACCGCATGAAGGCGAAGTGGCTGGGCAAGGACAAGCTCATGCACTGGGACCGCAACGCGCCCCTGCCGCAGGAGGATACCCGCGATATTCCCTGGAGCGAAGCCAAGGACATGGTTTTGTCAGCCTACGGAGAATTCGATCCGGCCATGGCGAAGATCGCGGGAGACTTCTTCGACAAGCGCTGGATCGATGCCCCCGCACGGCCGGGAAAATCGCCCGGCGCCTTTGCCCATCCCACCGTGCCGTCGGCGCACCCTTATGTGCTGCTCAACTATCTCGGCAAGCCCCGCGATGTGATGACGCTTGCTCACGAACTGGGCCATGGCGTGCATCAGGTGCTGGCTGCACCGCAAGGCGCGCTGATGGCCTCAACCCCGCTGACGCTGGCGGAGACGGCCTCTGTCTTCGGCGAGATGCTCACGTTCCAGCGCCTGCTCAAAGCCACCACCGATCCCAAAAAGCGCAAGGCCCTTCTCGCTTCGAAGGTGGAAGACATGATCAACACGGTCGTACGCCAGATCGCCTTCTATACGTTCGAGCGAAAGGTTCATGCCGCCCGCAAGGAAGGCGAGATGACGCCGGACCAGTTGAACGACATCTGGATGAGCGTGCAGGCCGAAAGCCTGGGCGACGCCATTCAATTCGGTCCGGGCTATGAAGTGTTCTGGACCTACATCCCGCACTTCATCCACTCGCCCTTCTATGTCTACGCCTATGCCTTCGGTGATTGCCTGGTGAACTCTCTCTATGCCCGCTACCAGGAAAGCAGCGTGGGCTTCCAGGACAAGTATTTTGCGCTCCTGCGCGCGGGCGGCACCCAGCATCACTCCGAACTGCTCAAGCCCTTCGGCCTCGACGCCACCGATCCCGCCTTCTGGCAAAAGGGCCTGTCCGTGATTTCCGGGATGATCGACGAGTTGGAATCGATGGAATAACTCAATCCAGGAATGTATTTTCGCGCTTTTCTGTGGCGCAAAAACAACATCGGCAGATTCGGACGGCCGCTGCATTGTCAGCGACCGGTGACCGTTGCAGATTGCGTGCAACAATAACGATTCCAAAACAGGTGGTGTCCATGCGCAATTTCACACTCGTTTCGACCCTTGCTCTCGCCCTGACGCTCTCCGTCCCGGCATGGTCGGCCGATATCGCCGCGCCGGACCTATGTGCAGTCTCTGGCATCAATGGCAAACTCGCCGCGCAGGGTGGCGTGTGGGATGCTGACAACTACAGCAACGACGAACTGTTCCAGGGCATCGCTTCGCTTAGCCTGCCGCTCGGCTGCATGTTCGGCCTGCAGGTCGATGCTGGTGCCGGTGAATTCGGAGACGCCAGCGCCTTGGGCGCGGGCGGTCACATGTTCTATCGCGATCCCACCAGCTATCTCCTCGGCGTTCACGCCACCTACGAAGACTGGAGCTTCGACGCACCGGCTCTTGACGTCACCTCATGGAAGGTGGGTGCCGAAGGCGAACTCTATCTCGGCAATATCAGCCTCGAAGCCTGGGCCGGTGTGGAAGACACCAACCGCACCAGCACCGATTTCTTCGGCAAGTTCACGGCAGCCATCTATGCCACGGACGACCTTCGCCTGTCGGCAGGCATTCGCCACGCCAGTGATTTCACCTCGGGTGTGATCGGTGCGGAATGGCAGGTGCCGGATACGCCCTTGTCCTTCACCGCAGAAGGACAGCTTGGCGAAGATGATTTCCGCTCTGTCGCCATCGGCGCCAAGTTCTATTTCGGCGGCACCCAGAAGTCGCTCATCGACCGTCATCGTCAGGATGACCCGGAAGATGGTCTCTTCGACTTCCTCGGCTCTGCTGCAAGCGTCGGCTGCCAGCCCGTGAACAGCTCAGGCTCGGATGATGAAGTGTTGTCTGCTTTGGCCGACGGTATCATAACCGACGGCGTGGTGTCGTCGACATGCGGCGCACCGCCCCAAATGCTTCCCGAGCAATAAGCAGACAGCTTTGTTTCCGCCTGAAATTCAGGCGACAATATGCGGATAGAACTTCCCGCCCATCGTGCGCGGGAAGGACGGTCTGATTCCCGTTTCGATGCTCACAGGCCCGAGCACGCCACACAGATATGCGATCAAGTGGGCAGTTTGATCAGCATCCGGTTCATGCTCCAATTTCAGCGTGATGCGGAACTGTTCCGGAGCAGTCTGTAACAGCTGCCACTCACGCGCGCCGGTGATTTTGCGAATGCGCAGCGTCGAGACGTCGGGCGCGAAGAGTGTGCCATCCTTCCGCCGGAAGAGATTCTTTTTGCGACCCGCGATGTCAGACAAAACAGGCAGGCCCCTGCCGCATGCGCAAGGCTCTCCAGCTGTCACCAGGTCGTTGAAGCGGTAGCGGATCAGGGGCATTGCGAAATTGTAGAGACTGGTCGCGACCAATTGCCCCTGTTCCCCCGGCGCGCACGCACGTCCGTCTTCTTTCAGGATTTCGATGCGGCTGATTTCCGTCTGGAGATGATAGGCACCGGTATCGGGGCACTCGATGGCGACCAGACCCGTTTCCGCCGTCGCATAGACATCGCTCATGCGGCACCCCCAGATGCGCCGGACCTCGTCTCGCACATCGCGCGTCAGCTTTTCGCCAACCGTGAGAACACCTGCAATGCGAAGCGTGATGCCCTTCGCTTCGCTGGCCTGGGCGAGGGCCATGGCATGCGAGGGGAGCGTGTTCACAAGAACCTCGCCCAATCCCTGAAGCCACTGGAGCTGCACGTCGAGCGGCGCGCTGATGTGAAGCCTGTGGCGTGGCGACCGAAGCGATGCGTCAATCCAAGGTGGCCCCCACAGCTTGTCTTCCGGATCATCGGGATCGGGCGCGTGGATGAACCCCGCACGGATCATGGCAAGCGGCGTGGAATAGGAATGCCCGAACCAATCGGCATAGCGGAACGATGCGCAGGCGACACCTGTATGTGCAAACCGGGTGCTGCGGATTGAGAAACGGTCCGTTCCTTCAGACCCGGACGTCGTCATGTCCAGCACATCGTCGTGGCCCCTGGGTAGTTCCCGCGCCTGGAAAGCATTCCAATCCGCCTCCACCACGCTGCGGGAAATGATCGGCAATTCATTCCAGCGACCAAGGTCGAAGGACCCATCCGGCTTGCGGATGCGCCCCAGCGGCTCGCCATAGAATGGCACCTGCGCATGCGCATGCGCCAGCATCTGCTGCAATTGCCGCTCCTGGTAGGCGAGAATTCGCTCCTGCGGCAGCCACTGCGACTTCATCAGGCTTTCATAAAAGCTGCGGGCGACATGGTATCGCTGGATCAGGGCTGGATCGGTCATGGCTCGTTGTCTGAGGGCTGGGGCGGATTGGCAAGAAAGAAGTGTCTTGCCCTGCGCCAAAACGCGCGGGAATCCCCGCCTTGCACGGCTGTCGGGGCTTCGCTAAAGCCTAGATATTGCAGATTCCGCCATTCGATTTGAGGGAACCAGTATGGCCGACCATTCACCGACCCACACGCCGCGCGGCTTTGAGGACCACAAGGAAACCTACGAAGGCTTCCTCAAGGGCTCCGTTGCACTCGGCATCCTGTGCGGCTTCACGCTCGTGGCGCTCGTCGCCTTCCGCTTCATGGACTACCTGAACGTGCTCACCGGTTTCGCCGGGCTCATCATCGGCACCCTGGCGACAATCATCGACGTCCGCGCTGGCGGCAAATGGTTCCTCTCCGGCGGTCTCCTGGTGTTGTTCGGGCTGTTCGTGGCCATCAACCTCTGACCTGAGAGCATCATGAAAATAGCGATTCCCTCCGAAATCCAGCCGGGGGAGTCGCGTGTCGCGGCCTCGCCCGATGCGGTGAAGGCCTACATCAAGAAGGGCGCCACGGTGGCCGTGCAAGCGGGCGCCGGCCTTGGCTCCAACATTTCCGATGCGGACTTCAAGGCCGCGGGTGCGGACATCGTCAAGGGCGAAGCCGTGGTGAAGGACGCCGACCTGGTGCTCACCATCCGCCGCCCGGGCGAGAAACTGCTCAAGGCCATGAAGAAGGACGCCATCGTCGCCGGCGGCCTCGAACCCTATGGCGACCGCAAGGCGCTGGAGGCTTTCGCCAAGTCCGGCGTCACCGGCTTTGCCATGGAACTGATGCCGCGCATCACCCGCGCCCAGGCCATGGACATCCTCTCTTCGCAAGCGAACCTCGCCGGCTACAAGGCGGTGATTGATGCCGCGGCAAACTTCGGCCGTGCCTTCCCGATGATGATGACGGCCGCCGGCACCGTGCCCGCCGCCAAGGTCTTCATCATGGGCGT
>CALMLK010000385.1 GCA_937868035.1 uncultured Alphaproteobacteria bacterium | reverse complement strand
CCATGGTGGCTTCGTTGACGGTGAGGGCGACGCGGAGGTGGCCTGCGCCGCGCGCGCCAAAGCTCTCGCCCGGCATCGTCACCACGTCTTCCTCGTCGAGCAGGCGGCGGGCGAAGGCCTCGCCGGACAATCCGGTGCCGCGCACATCGAGCATGAGGAACATGCCGCCCTCGGGCAGGTGGGTGGTCACGCCCTTGGCCTGCTTCACGCCTTCCATCAGCACGCGGGCGCGGGCGAGATAGGCGTTCTTCATGGCATCGGTTTCATCGAAATGCGTGTCGAGCGCAAAGGCCGTGGCATCCTCGAGGAAGGGCTGGGAGCCGAAGAGTTGCGTTTCGGTGACGGGCAGGAGGTGATTGCAGAACTCCGCCGAGCCCGCCACCCAGCCACAGCGAAAGCCGGGCAGGGCATGGGACTTGGAGATGGAGGACACGACGATGGTGCGCTCTTCCAGGTCCTTGTCGAAGAAGGGCGAGTGGAAGACATGGTTGCCGTGGATCATCGAGGCATAGACTTCGTCGGAGACCAGCCACAGGTCATGCTTGCGCGCGATTTCGCCGATGGCGCGGTTTTCCGCTGCCGTGAACACGGCGCCCGTGGGGTTTGACGGGGAGTTGAGCAGGATCGCCTTGGTCCTTGATGTTACGGCTTTTTCGATGGCCGCAATATCCGGGTGGAAGCCCCGGTCGGGGTCCAGCGGCACCGGCACGGGGACGCCGCCCGGTGCCGTCACCACGGCCTCGTAGGTGGCGTAGTAGGGATCGAGCAGCAGCACCTCATCGCCCGGTTCAATGATGGCGGTGAAGGTGCAGGCGAGGGCCGCCTGCGTGCCCGGCAGGAAAAGGAACTGGTCGGCGTTGATGGGACGGCCCGTCTGGCGGGTGTAGTAGCGGGCGAGCGCCTCGCGCACGGAAAGGTCGCCGCGCCCGGCCGAATAGCGCAGGCGCCCGGCGCGCATCTGGCGGTCGGCCACGTCGATGATGGCGGTGGGTGGCGGCAGGTCGGGTTCGCCGATGGACAGGAAAATGAGTTTGTCACCCTTGGCGGCGCGCATGCGCCCGGCAATGTGAATGGCCCATTTGGCCGAGCCCAGGTGTTCCAGGCGGGAAACAGTCGAAGCATAACGCATGATGAGAGGCGGGATACACGTTCCGCCAGGGGCACTCAATATCGGCGTGGCGCACCAGCGTTGCGCAAAACTCACGCGTCAAGACAAAGGGCGGGTGGCCCGCCTGAAGCGGGCCATCACGCATTGGGATGTGCGCGGGATGGCGTTGCCCTATTCCGGCACGCGCTCCTTGGCCATGCGGTTCATGGTGACGTAGTCGGTCTTGCCGGAGCCCAGGATGGGCAAGGCCTCGACCGGAAAGATGTTCTTGGGAATCATCAGGTCCGACAGGCCAAGGCGCTTCAGGCCAGTGGCCATTTCCTTGCGGTCGGGTGTTTTCAGGGTTGTGAACATGACCAGCTGCTCGCCTTTCTTCCTGTCCGGCACGGCGACAACGGCGTGGGCGTCTTCCGGATAAAGTTCGAGGAGCTTGGTTTCGATGGCGTTGAGCGACACCATTTCGCCCGCGATCTTGCAGAAGCGCTTGGCGCGGCCCAGGATGGTGATGAAGCGGCGCTCATCCACGGCAACGATGTCGCCGGTGTCGTACCAGCCGTCGGGCGGCGGTTCCAGCACGCCCGGATTGTCGGCGCGCAGATAGCCCAGCATGATGTTGGGGCCCTTCACGTGCAGACGGCCGCCACCTTCGATGCCGGGCACTTCCTCAAGGCGGTAGTCCATGCCATCCAGAAGGCGGCCCACGGAACCGGCGCGGTAGTGCATGGGCGTGTTCACGGAAACAACGGGGGCGCATTCCGTCGCGCCGTAGCCTTCGAGAATGCGGAGGCCAAAGCGGTTCATCCAGATGTCGCGTGTCTCGGGCTTCAGGCGTTCGGCGCCTGCCACGACGAGGCGCATCTTGTAGAAGTCGTAAGGATGGGCGTTCTTGGCGTAGCCTGAGAGGAATGTATCGGTGCCGAAGATCACCGTGGCGCCCGTATCGTAGCACATCTCCGGAATGATCTTGTAGTGCAGCGGCGAAGGATAGAGGAAGCTGAAGATGCCGGAGAGCAGCGGCAGCATCAGCCCACCCGTCAACCCGAAGGCATGGAACACGGGGAGAGCGTTGAACACCAGGTCTTCCGGCGTGAAGGCAATGCGCGCGGCGGCCTGCAGGCGGTTCGCATTGATGTTGCGATGGGAGAGGACGACGCCTTTCGGCACGCCCTCCGAGCCCGAGGTGAAGAGCACCACCGCCGGGCTGCCGGGATCGAAGGAGGCGCCCATGCGCTTCAAGGCGCGGGGTGCAAAGGATTTCTGCAGGAGGCCGCGCAGCTTGTCGAGGCTGCCCACCTGTTCGCGGATGTCCTCGAGGTAAACGATCTTGCAGCGTTCCGAGAGCACCTTGAGGTCGCTCTCCATCTCGCCCGCTTCGATGAATTTGCGGGAGGTGATGATGCTGCGCACTTCCGCCGCCATGCAGGCCGCGGCCATGTTCACGGCGCCGGTGGAGAAATTCAGCATGGCGGGCACGCGGCCCGAGGCCTGCAGGCCAAACAGGGTGACGGCGGTGGCGGTGGCGTTGGGCAGGAGCACGCCCACCATCTTTTCGCCCGGCGTTGCCGCAGCGATCTTGCGGCCGAGGATGAAGCTGCCGAGGATCAGTCTGTCGTAGGTGACGGGCTTGCGCTGGATGTCCTCGAGGATCTTCGTGTGTCCGCCAAAAAGATTGCGGGCATCGAGCAGCGATTGCCACAGCGTCTCGTTGATGGGCGCGGTCTTGAACTGCGAGTCCGTCATGACATCGTAGAGATGCTCGGCCTGGTATTCGCGCAAGGCGGCGCCACGCAAACCTTCCGGTGCCTTCCAGGCAATGGGCGGCATGAAGGTGATGGTGATCTTGGGAAACCACACGGTCGGCAGCTTTCCGGCGAGGCGCGAGAAGGGCGTGAGATGGGCGCCGTCGATCCGCACCGGCACGAGATGGCCGCGCGCCATCTGGGCAACGGCGGCAGGGCCTTCGTAAACCTTCATCAATCCGCCCGTGACGGTGATGCGGCCCTCCGGGAAGATCACCACGCGGCGGCCCTTCTTCAGCATCTCGACAAGGCCGCGGAGCGCCAGCGGATTGGCGGGATCGCTGGGGCAGAGATCGAACAGGCCGAAGGCGGGCTTCACCCACCAGCGCTTGGCCATCTGGGTGTTGATGGCAAAGCCGGCGCGTTCCGGCAGGAAGGCAGAGAGCAGCGGGCCATCGAGGAACGAGGTGTGGTTGGCGACGATGAGCGAGCGGCGTCCGCGCGCCGTGACGTTCTCGATGCCGCGCACTTCCACGCGGTAGAGCACGCGGAAGATGCTGCGCACGAGTCCGGCCAGCGCTTCATGGGGCAGGATGCGAATGACATAGATCGCCGCCACGAGGTTGGCGAGGCCGAGGGTGAGGAAAAGGCCGCGCGCCGTCAGCCCATAAGCCAGCAGCGCGCCCGAGAGCACGGTGGCGATGATCATGAAGATCGCGTTCACGATGTTGTTGGCGCCGATGATGCGGGCGCGGAGATAGTAGGGCGTGCGGGCCTGCATGGTGGCGAAGAGCGGCACCACATAGAGGCCCGAGAGGAAGGCGATGGCCGCGAGATCGAACAGGACGCGCCAGGACTGCCAATGGGTGAGCATGGCGGCGAGGCCCATCACCTTGTCACCGGAGGCCGTTGTTTCCGTCGCCACCGAGCCATCGGCGATGGCCGCCGAAAGCACGCCCTGTGCGCTGCCTGCGGCGAAATAGAGTTCGATCATGAAGACGCTCATCAGCACGGCGGCCAGCGGCACGAAGCGGCCGCTGATCTTTCCGCCAAGGAGGCGGTTGCAGAAGACGGAGCCTGCGGCGATGCCGATCGAGAACAAGGCGAAAATGAGCGAGGCGGCGGTTTCGCTGCCCTTCAGGCTGTCAAAGGTGAAGAGCGGGATCTGCGTGACGAAGACAACGCCGAGGAACCAGAACCAGGACACGCCGAGGATGGCATTGAAGACGTCCGGCTTGCGCATCGACAGGCGGACGACGTTCCAGGTCTCCCCGAAGATGTTCCAGTTGAGCTTGAGGTCCGGTTGGGCCGCCGGGGCTTTGGGGATTTGCAGGCAGGTGAAATAGGAGACGATACCGATCCCCACCATGACGGCGGCGACCCACATGTGGCCGCCTTCCGTATTGATGACGATGGAGCCGAAGATGGTGCCGAGCAGGATGGCGATGAAGGTTGCCATCTCCACCATGCCATTGCCGCCGAGGAGTTCATCCTTGGTCAGGTGCTGAGGCAGGATGCCGTATTTGATGGGTCCGAAGAAGGCCGCCTGGCAGCCCGCGAGAAAGACGCAGAACTGCTGCAGGTGGACGATGCCCGAAAACAGCGAATAGGCCGAGAGCGCCACGATGAAGATCTCGGCAAAGCGGATGCGGCGGGCGACGCGGGATTTATCGAACTTGTCGGCCAGTTGCCCGGCAAAGGCGGAGAAGAGAAAGAACGGAACAATGAACAGTGCGGCAGAAATGGTGTTGAGCACCCCGCCCTGGTCCTTGCCCAGCGTGGTGAGGAACAGGATGGAGAGCGCATAGCGGAAGACGTTGTCATTGAAGGCACTCATCGCCTGGGTGACGAAGAGCGGCAGGAAGCGCCTGGTCTTCAAGAGTGCAAACTGGCTGTGGGCCGCCATCAAATCCTCCGGTCGTCTCGTATCTGGCCTCTTCCGGGTCTTGGCCTGCCGGAATCCCATGGGGTCATGGCGCGGTCAAGCGTTCAAACTGTGAAGGATGAAGCGCAGGCTTTCAACATGGTTTCCGGTGACGTGGCGGGCCCCGGCGGCGGCGAGCTGGTTGCGGCGCGCCGCGTCACGGGAAAAGCCGATGAAGTGGACGCCGTTCCGAAGCCCTGCCTCCACATCATTGAGATTGTCGCCGATGTAGACAATGCGTTGCGGAGGCAGGTCTGCGGCGGAGATGGCGCGGGCGAGGATGTCGTGCTTGTGGCCGCCGCCATCGGCGCCGTGGGCCAGCGTCGCCACGGCATCCCAGAGGCCCGACGCCACGAGGCGGAGGCGCGCGGCTTCCCGGAAGTTGGCGGTGGCAATGCCCAGCACCGCCCTGCCGGACATCTCCGCGAGCAGTTCCTTCGCGCCCGGAATGATTTCGCTCTTCAGGCGGCCATCGGCGAGGCGTGCCG
>CALMLK010000384.1 GCA_937868035.1 uncultured Alphaproteobacteria bacterium | reverse complement strand
TGGCCAGGCCAGTGTGAACATACCCTTGAACTGAATCACCTATGGCGCTTAGACGCTGGACGGTGTGGTAGATGGAATGACGATGGTCGGGGCGGCAGCGTGGGATGTGGTGGTGTGCGGCAGTTTGCACCTCGATATCGTTGTCGATGCGCCGCGCCTGCCGCGCCTGGATGAAACGGCCGTCGGCTCCACGTGGAAGAAGGTGTGCGGCGGCAAGGGCGGGAACCAGGCCGTACAGGCCGTGCGTGCCGGTGCCCGCACCGCGATGATCGGCCGTGTGGGCCGTGATGATTTCGGCGACATGCTGCGCGCCAACCTGACCCGCGAATCCGTCGATACCGCCGCCATCGGCTGGGATGAGACGCAAGGCTCGGGCATGAGCGTCGCCATTGTGGAGGCGCAGGGAGAATATGGCGCTGTCATCGTCTCAGGCGCCAACCTGTCGCTGAGCGGAGCGGCGGCCATGGACCAGTGGCAGGCCTTGGGCGGGGCGCGCGTCCTGGTGCTGCAGAATGAAATTCCCCACGCCACGAATTTCGCCATGGCGCGCCTGGCGCGCGAGGCGGGTGCTGAGGTGGTGTTCAACGCCGCGCCGTCGCGCGCCGAGGCACGGGACCTCGTGGCCCTGGTGGATGTGCTGGTCGTCAACCGCGTGGAAGCCGCGGATCTCTCGGGCCTCCCGGTCCACGACAGGGCCAGCGCTGAACAGGCCGCCACCGTGCTGGCGCAACAGGCACGTGCCGTCATCGTGACACTGGGGGGAGATGGCCTCGTGATGGTGGAGCGGGGGGCGACGCCCGCGTTCATTCCAGCCGTGCCCGTCCGCGTCACCTCCGCCCATGGCGCCGGCGATTGCTTTGTGGGCGCAGTGGCCGCCGAACTGGCGCGCGGCACCGCCTTGCCACTGGCCTGCGCAACGGCCAACAGGCGGGCCGCGGCCCATGTTTCCCGCATCACATGAAGTGAATCCATGCTCAAGACCCTTGATCCCGTTCTCTCCGCCGAACTTCTTTACGTGCTGATGCTCATGGGCCATGGCGATGATCTCGTTGTCTGCGACGTGAACCATCCCGCCGTCACCATCGCCAAGCACACCACCTACGGAAAACTCATCGACATGCCGGGCTGCGATATTCCGCGTGCCCTGAAGGCCATCCTCTCGCTCATGCCGCTCGATACCTTCGTGCCCGAACCCGTGATGCGCATGCGCGTTGTCGGTGATCCGGATGCCGAGGTGCCGATCTTCGCCAAGGTGCGCGCCACGCTCGCCGCCGGCGAGGGACGCGACGTGGCCATGGGTGCCTATGACCGTTTTGATTTCTATGCCGCGGCGCGCAAATCCTTTGCCATCGTCCGCACCTCGGACCCCGGCCCCTATGGCTGCTTCATCCTGCGCAAGGGCGTGATCACGCTCTGATCGAACAAGGACCAACCCGATGCCCGATATGACCGACGACAAACCCTACGCCTATGCCGCCCGCCTCAACTCCTTCAAGATCGGGGCAGGGCAGGATGGCGCGAAGCGGCCAGCCGTGTTCAATCTCCTGTCCCGTGCCGCTAAAGTGCCGGGCCTCAACGCCGTGGACTTGAACTTCCCCGACCACCTCGACGCCGCCGACCGCCGCGAAATGAAAGAGCACCTCGCAGGGCTGGGCCTGGCGGTGAATGGTTTTGCCATGCGTTTCTATGGAGATCCCGGTTTCAAGCTGGGCGCCTTCACCAACCCGGAAGCGCGACTGCGCCGCCTCGCCATCGACCAGACCAAGCGCGGCATTGACCAGATGCTGGAAATGGGCGGCTCGCTCATGACGCTGTGGATGGGACAGGACGGTTTCGATTATTCTTTCCAGGCGGACTACGCCCGCCTCTGGGATCAGACGCTGGACGCCGTGGCGGAGGTGGCCGACCATGTTCCGTCCTGCGACATCAGCATCGAATACAAGCCCAACGAGCCGCGCAGCTTCTCGCTCATGCCCGACATCGGCACGACGATGCTGGCGATCCGCGAAGTCGCACGCGCCAATGTCGGCGTCACCATCGACTTCGCCCCTGTGCTCTATGCCGATGAGATGCCGGCTTACGCCGTGGCCCTGGCGGCGCGCAGTGCCAAGCTCTTCGGCGTCCACCTCAACGACGGCTACGGCAAGCGCGACGACGGCCTGATGGTGGGAACGGTGCATCCCGTGCAGACACTGGAACTGCTCTACACGCTCGACCGGATCGGCTACGACCGCCCCATCTATTTCGATACCTTCCCCGACACGACGGGACTTGATCCCGTGGCGGAATGCAGCGCCAATATTGCAACGGTGGAGACCTTGCGCGCCGTCGTGAGGAAGCTTCGCGGCGACAACCGCCTCGCCACCGCGATTGCCGCACAGGACGCCGTGACGAGCAACAACATCGTCCGCGCCGCGCTTTACGCAACTCCGGCATAAAAACGTCTCCCGGCCGTGGCCGGGAGACGCAAGTTCAACCGATCGGTTCAGCGGCGGTTTTCCCAGCCGCGGCGTGCGGCCTGCGCATGTCCACGGGAATCGCCGAACCAACCGCCATGGTTGCTGCCACCGCGGTCCTCATCACCCGAGGAACGTCCGGACGAGCCGCCGCGATTGCCGCCGGAATGACCTCCGGAACCTCCGGAACGATGTTCCCAGCCCTTGCGGGCAGCCTCGGCATGCCCTTCGGAATCGCCGAACCAGCCTTGGCTGCGATCATCATCATCTTCGTCGAAACGGCCACCGCCGCGCGACAGGTTGGAGGACGAGGAACCGCCGCCGCGATAGCCACCGCCGCGATTGCCACCCCGGTTGTCGTCACCACCGCGGTTTTCCCAGCCTTGGCGCGACGCTTGCGAGTGACCCTCGGAGTCACCAAACCACCCACCCTGGTTGCGGTCATCGTCATCGCGGTTGCGAGATTGCGAGCGCTGGTCGTCGTAGCTTCCGCCCCGGCGGTCGCCGCCGGAGTTCCCGAAACGTCCTCCTTCGCGGTCGCCATAACCGCCGGAAGAGCGTTCGCCGTAGCCGCCACCGGAGCCGCCGCCATAGCCGCCACCCGAGCGGTTGCCGTAGTTGCCGCGGTCGTCATCGTCATTGCGGCCATAGCCGCCCGACGACCCGCCGTAACCACCGGACGAACGTCCATAGGACGATTCATTTTCGCCGTAGCGGGAACCTTGGCGTGCGGAGGAACCGCGTGAGCCGTAGTCATCATCGCGGCGCGACTGCTGCGACCGGTTCGAATTTCCGCGATCGTCGTCATCATCGCTGACGAAGCGGCCACGCTCGTCGCGATCCTGATAGTTCCTGTTCATGATGCAATACTCCTGTGATTGCGGTGGGATGTCGCGTCCAAGAGATCAAGCGGAGGCGGCCCGTGGGACGCGAGGGCTGGTCCGCTGCCGTGAGCGCGGCGCATGCGTTCGGCATCGCCGCAAACAAGAACCCGGGTGAGGGGCAGGATCCTTGTTCGAAGAAGACGGGGTGAGGTGGCTTAACTGCCCGATTTGCCAGACGTACCCGAACTCGCAGGTTTGGCGGACTTGTCTGTCCGCCACTTGTCGAACTCCTGCTGGAACTGCTTGCGCCGTTCACTGCGCCACTCCTGGTAATCGTCGTCCAGCTTCGTCAGGTTATCGTTGCGGAAATTCGCGTAGTCCTCATCGTAGGCGGTCAGCCTGGCATCGGCCCGCTCGAAGTGGTCGTCACCGCGCTGGCGGCCAAAGCGCTGGTTGTCGTCCATGGCGTTCTGGTTGCGGCCCTGATCTTGAAAGTCGCCGCGGCCTTCGAACTGACCCTCGCCAGAGCGTCCGCCCCGGTCGCGATTCCGGTTGCCGCGGAACTCCTCTTCCTGCCGGAAGCGGTCGTCGTTGCGTGAATAACGGGAAGAATTCATCGCTATGTACTCCGTGATGCATGTTGACTGTCGAAAGTGGGGTGCCTGCTTTCGCATCTTCTCAAACGCAGCCTTTTCAGGGCGGTTCCTGTTGCGCAGCAAATTTGAACACATTGGAATCGATGCGGGAAGCAGAGTCGCGCGTCTCTCAACGTGAGGCGGAATCCGAATGTGAACACGCGTCAGGGCAGTCGCGGGAACATGTGGCCTGCACGCGCCATTAGGCTCATGACAAACGGAGTATCATCATGCCCAAAGACACAGCATTGCGGTCCTATCCGCGCCCGCCGTTTCCGCGTCAGGAGCAGGCTTATCCCGGTCTCGCCCAGCACATGCTGCCTGTTCCCGACCATGGCGAGAAGAGTTATGTGGGCCATGGCCGGCTGGCGGGCAAGAAGGCTCTGGTGACAGGCGCCGATTCCGGCATCGGCCGCGCTGTCGCCATCGCTTTTGCACGCGAAGGTGCCGATGTTGCCCTCAACTATCTTCCCGAGGAGGAGGACGACGCCCGCGAGATGATCGCATATATCGAGGCTGCGGGGCGCAAGGCCGTGGCACTCGCAGGAGATCTCACGAGTGAATCATTCTGCATGCGCCTCGTCGAAGATGCCGTGCGGGAGTTGGGCGGCCTCGACATCATCGTCAACAACGCTGGCCGGCAGGTTTATCAGGAAGACCTCGCGGACATTTCGACAAGCCAGTTCGACGACACCTTCAAAGTGAATGTCTATGCGCCCTTCTGGATCATTCGCGCGGCCCTGCCGCATCTCCGGCCCGGGGCAAGCCTCATCAGCACCGCATCGGTCAATGCCCGCGAACCCTCCGATGGCCTGATTGACTATGCCGCGAGCAAGGGGGCCATCGCCACCATGACGCTGGCCATTGCGAAGAATCTCGCCAGCAAGGGCGTGCGTGCCAACGTGGTGGCGCCGGGACCCTTCTGGACCGTGCTGCAACCGAGCGGCGGTCAGAGTCCGGAGCGCGTGCAGCATTTTGGCGAGGATTCACCCCTGGGGCGCCCCGGACAACCGGCGGAGATTGCCTCCATCTACGTTCTGCTGGCCTGCGACGAGGCGAGCTATATCACCGGCAGTTTCTTGCCCGTCACCGGGGGCAAGATCGTTTGATCGCAGCGCCCGGGGGGAGTGGCAGTATATTACCTGTGCGAGGTCCACACCCCACGCAACAACGGATAAAGGGTGTTTTTATTTAATCCTATCAATGCAATGGATTTTGAAAAAAATTTTCTTGCAGCCGGATTGACAATTCCGGTCAGTGAAATAGCCTCCTCCGCCATGTGACCGGGCGAAACCTCCTTCGGGGCGGTTTCCGACTGCGAATACGCAGCGCGCGCCGTTCGCAGGGAGGATCGATGAAGGAACGGCTCATTGGCATTGATGCCGGCGGCACCATGACGAAGGTCGTGCTGTTCGACGTTGCGGGCAATGAACTGGCCTGCGAGCGCCAACCCAATCACGTGCTCCTGCCCCATGCGGGCTGGGTGGAGCGTGATGGCGAGGCCATGTGGACGGCGGTCTGTGTCTCCCTGAAGGCCTTGCTGGAAAAGACGGGCACCGATCCCGCCGACATCATTGCAGTGACGCCTTCAGGCTATGGCGGCGGCGTCTACCTCGTGGACAAGACCGGCATCAACGTGCGGAACGGCGTGATCTCGCCCGATACGCGCGCCATTCCGGTGCTCGACAAATGGCACGCCACGGGGGTGGCCAGGCAGATCATTCCCGAAATCGAATCCAACCTCTGGCCCGGCCAGACCTTTTCGCTTCTGGGCTGGTTCAAGGAACATGAGCCAGAAACCTTGCGGCGCACGGCGCATGTGTTGTCGTGCAAGGATTTTCTGCGCCTGCGCCTCTGCGGTGACGTCTCGACGGATCCCACCGACGGCGGCTGTGCCGGCATCATCAATGTCACCCGCTCGGATATATCCCAGGACGCCTTCGCCATTGCCGGCATGAAGGAGTGGCTGCCGAAACTGGCGCCGGTCCGGAACGCCGTGGAAATCGCAGGCCGCATCACAGCCGCCACCGCGCGCGAAACGGGCCTGAAGGAAGGAACACCCGTCTGCCGCGGTGTCTATGACGTCGTGGGCTGCGCCCTCGCAACGGGTGTGGAACGGGACAGCCAGCTTGCGGCCGTGGCCGGCACTTTCAGCATTCACTCCACACTGCACCGCAAGCCGACGCTTGATCCGCTTCCCACGATCCAGACACCCTATCCCGTGGATGGCCTGGTGCTCGCCACCATGGCCACGCCCACCTCGGCCAGCAATCTCGAATGGTTCGTCAACACATTCATGGCGGCGGAGCGCGGCGCGGCGAAAGCCGAGGGCGTCAGTGTCTATGATGTCTGCAACGATCTCGTCAGCAGCACGATGGGGCGCGGCAACGACATTCTTTTCTTCCCCTTCCTGCTCGATGGCCCGCGGGGCGCGCCTGCGGGCTTCACCGGCATGACCATGTCGACCAGCATGGCCGACATGCTGCGGGCCGTTTATGAAGGCGTCGCCTGCGTGCACCGCCTCGACATGACGAACTTGCTCACCGGCCCCAGCGCCGCGAAGCCGGATGTGATCCGCTTTGCCGGCGGCCCCTCGCGCAGCGCCGTGTGGGCGCAGATGTTCACGGACTGCCTCGGCCTGCCGCTCGAAATCACCAACGGCAGCGAACTCGGCGCCAAGGGCGCGGCCATGTGCGGTGCCGTGGCGGCGGGTGCATATGCCAGCATGAGCGACGCCATGAAGGGCATGGTGAAACTCGAACACCGCTTCACACCGGACCGCAGCCGGGGTGCCGTTCTCACGGAGAAATACAAGCGCTTCCGCGCCGCCATCGACACCAGCGTCGCGGCCTGGCGGGCCGCGCAGGATGCACTCCGCAGCCAGGGCGAGGCGGCATGATGCCGAAACCCGGGAAACTTTCGCACGAAAGGGAAAGCGAAAATGAATGAGCGCAAATGCTTATTTCGCACCTGCGAAATGAACTTTTTCCGGAATTCGCACGTGCTAATTGACAAAAACGAAGAAAATAGAAAGAGTGACCGAAATTTTCGGGACGACGTTTGATGCTTGATCTGACGCCACGACAACTCCAGATCCTCGCCCTTGCCCGGAAGTCCGGCAACGTGGGCGTGGATGCGTTGTCGGCGCATTTCGAGGTGACACCGCAGACCATCCGCAAGGACTTGAACGAACTGTGTGATGCCCGCCATCTCACGCGCATCCATGGCGGCGCCATGCTGTCGTCGGGCGTGGAGAATGTCGCCTACGAGTCCCGCCGCTCTTTGGCCTCATCTGAAAAGCAGTTGATCGGCCGCCGCGCCGCAGCCCTCATTCCCAACAACACCTCGCTGTTCATCAATATCGGCACGACGACGGAAGAGGTGGCGCGCGCCCTCGTCCGCCACGAAGGCCTGCTGGTCGTCACCAACAACATTCATGTGGCCGCCATTCTCTCGCCTGTTCCGAAGATTGAGGTGATTGTGGTGGGCGGTGCCGTGCGCAAGACCGACGGTGGTATCGTCGGCGAGGCGGCCGTCGATACCATCCGCCAGTTCAAGCTCGATCATGCCGTGATGGGCGTCTCCGCCATCGACGAGCATGGCGCGCTTCTCGACTATGATTACCGTGAAGTGCGCGCCGCCCAGGCGATCATCGAGAATTCACGCAACGTCATTCTGGTGGCGGACGCCATCAAGTTCGCCCGTTCGGCACCGGTGCGGATCGGTCATCTGAGCGACGTCAACGTCTTCGTGACCGATCAGCCTCCGCCGGAGGCCGTGGCGGAACTCTGCCGCAGCAAGGGCGTGAAACTGGAAATCGCCGGACCCACCGAGGCCGGCCAGGGCGAGGAGGCTGCATGAGCCGCACACGCGCCCGGCATTTTTCTGCAATCCGGAAGCACCACACCGGTGGCTTCCATTCCGCAATATTCGTGACGCCAAGGGGTGTGGCCAAATATGCTTGAACTGGTTGATGTCAGCAAAGTCCAGGAAGGGCAGGTCCATATCCATCCGACCAGCCTGACGCTGCAGCGGGGATCGCTCAATGTGCTCCTCGGCCCCACGCTGTCGGGCAAGACCACATTGCTGCGCCTGATGGCGGGTCTGGAAAAGCCGACGTCGGGAAGCGTGCGCTTCGATGGCAAGGACGTGACCGGCGTCGCCGTGCAGAAGCGCAACGTCGCCATGGTCTACCAGCAGTTCATCAACTATCCCGCCATGACGGTGTACGAGAACATCGCCTCTCCCCTGCGGGTCGCGGGCGAAGCGAGCGCGGTGATCGATGCCGAAGTGAAGAAGGTGGCTGAGCTCATGCGGCTCACGCCCTTCCTCGAGCGCCAGCCCTTGAGCCTCTCCGGCGGACAGCAGCAGCGCACCGCGTTGGCCCGTGCCATCGTGAAGAAAGCAAGCCTCATCCTGCTCGACGAGCCGCTCGCCAACCTCGACTACAAGCTGCGGGAGGAAATGCGCGAGGAGCTGCCCAAGATCTTTGCCGCCTCGAACTCGATCTTCGTCTATGCCACGACCGAGCCGTCGGAGGCGCTTCTGCTCGGCGGAAACACCGCGACCCTGCATGAAGGCCGCGTCAGCCAGTTCGGCAAGACAATCTCCGTCTACCGCAATCCGCACG
>CALMLK010000383.1 GCA_937868035.1 uncultured Alphaproteobacteria bacterium | reverse complement strand
GAAGGCCGCGTCAGCCAGTTCGGCAAGACAATCTCCGTCTACCGCAATCCGCACGACCTCGTGACCGCCCGCACCTTCTCCGATCCGCCCATCAACACCCACACCGCCGTCAAGGAAGGAAAGACCTTCGTGCTGGCGGAAAAGGCCGCTGGCGGAAAGGGCAAGCCCACGAAGATCACCTTGCCCGTGCCGCAACATCTTGCGGACGTTGCCGATGGTCCCGTGACGCTGGGGGTGCAGCCGCATCACCTCTCGCTGGCGGAACCCTTCGCCAAGGCGCCTGCGGTGAAGGTGCGAACCCAGGTCTCGGAAATCGCAGGTTCCGAAAGCTTCGTGCACGTGCTCTTCGGCGACAAGCGCTGGGTCATGCTGGCCCATGGCGTTTGTGAACTGGAGCCGGAAACAGACATCGACATCTATCTCGACACGCGCCACCTCATGGCGTTTGGCGCGGACGGCGCGGCTTTGGCCGGCAACGCAGGCTGAGGGCAGGGACATGGCCAGAATCACGCTCGATCACATCCGCCACGCCTACGGCATCCGTCCGTCGGCCCCGCAGGATTACGCCCTCCGCGAGGTCCACCATGAATGGGCCGATGGTGGCGCTTATGCACTGCTCGGCCCGTCCGGTTGCGGCAAGACCACGCTGCTCAACATCATCTCCGGACTTGTGCGGCCATCCGAGGGGCACATCCTGTTCGACGGCAAGGACGTGACGCAGTTGCCGACGGAAGACCGCAACATCGCGCAGGTGTTCCAGTTCCCCGTCGTCTATGACACGATGACTGTCTACGACAACCTCGCCTTCCCCTTGCGCAACCGCAAGGTTCCGGAGGATCTGGTGGCGACGCGCGTCAAGAACATCCTCGAGATGCTGGAACTCACCGACCGCGCCGACAAGAAGGCCCGGGGCCTCACCGCCGACCAGAAGCAGAAGATTTCACTGGGCCGCGGCCTGGTGCGTTCCGACGTCAACGCCATCCTCTTCGATGAACCGCTCACCGTGATCGATCCGCATCTGAAGTGGGTGCTGCGTTCGCAGTTGAAGAGTCTGCACCGCCATTCGCGCTTCACCATGGTCTATGTGACCCATGACCAGACCGAAGCGCTCACCTTTGCCGACAAGGTGGTGGTGATGTACGAGGGCCAGATCGTGCAGATCGGCACCCCGGCCGAACTGTTCGAAAAGCCCAAGCACACGTTCGTCGGCTACTTCATCGGCTCACCCGGCGTGAATGTGTTCCCCGTGGATGTCGTGGGCAAGAAGGCGAAGCTGGGCGACATGGCGATTGACCTGGGCTTTGCCCCGCACATTCCCGCCGGCCGCAAGACTGAACTCGGCATCCGGCCGGAGTTCATGGAGATCGGCCGCAAGGGCATGCCGCTCACCGTGCGCAAGGTTGAGGACATCGGCCGCCAGAAGATCGTGCGCGGCACGCTCGCCGGCCAGGCCGTCTCCATCGTGGTGAAGGAAGACACCGACATCCCGGCCGAACCCCGTGTCACCTTCCAGGACAAGGGCATCAATATCTACGCCGATTCCTGGCGTGTCGGGCAGGAGGGCTGACGCATGAACAAGACCTGGAACAACAAGGCCTGGTTCATGGTGCTCCCCGCCATGCTGATGGTCATGGTCTCGGCGGTCATCCCGCTGATGACAGTCGTCAACTATTCGGTGCAGGACACTTTCGGCAACAATGAGTTCTTCTGGAACGGCACGGAATGGTTCCGCGAAGTGCTGGAGTCTGACCGCTTCTGGGGCGCGCTGGTGCGCAACTTCGCTTTCTCCGCCACCATCCTCGCCATTGAAATCCCGCTGGGTGTGTTCATCGCGCTCAACATGCCGCGCAAGGGTATCGGCGTCTCCATCTGCCTCGTGCTCATGGCACTGCCGCTGCTCATTCCGTGGAACGTGGTGGGCACCATCTTCCAGCTTCTCTGCCGCACCGACATCGGCCTCGTGGGCTATGCCATTGCGAGCCTCGGCATTCCCTACAGCTATGCCGCAGACCCGAAGGATGCCTGGATCACGGTGGTGATCATGGACGTCTGGCATTGGTCGAGCCTCGTTGTGCTGCTCGCCTATGCAGGTCTCGTCTCCATTCCCGATGCCTATTACCAGGCGGCCCGCATCGACGGCGCCTCGCGCTGGTCCGTGTTCCGGTACATCCAGCTTCCCAAGATGAAGCGCGTTCTCATCATCGCCTTCCTGCTGCGCTTCATGGACAGCTTCATGATCTACACCGAACCCTTCGTGGTGACGGGCGGCGGACCGGGCACATCGACGACCTTCCTGTCGATCGACCTCGTCAAGCGCGCCATCGGCCAGTTCGACCTGGGTCCGGCGGCGGCCATGTCCATCATCTACTTCCTCATCATCCTGCTTGTGTCATGGATCTTCTACACCGTGATGACCAGCAATGACGAAACGGCCTGAGGTCACGCCATGAG
>CALMLK010000382.1 GCA_937868035.1 uncultured Alphaproteobacteria bacterium | reverse complement strand
GCTATCTCAAGAAGCTGCGCGAGATCTGCACCAAGCACGGCATCCTGCTGATTTTTGATGAAGTGATCACCGGCTTCGGCCGTCTCGGCCATGCCTATGCGGCGGAACGTTTCGGCGTGACGCCGGACCTTCTGACCTTCGCCAAGGGCGTCACCTCGGGAACTGTTCCCATGGGCGGCGTGCTGGCGCGCCAGGGCATCTACGACACCTTCATGAAGGGCGACGAGCACGTCATCGAACTCTTCCATGGCTACACCTACACCGGCCATCCGATGGCGGCCGCTGCCGGTGTTGCAACCATGGATTTGTACCGCGACGAAAAGCTCTTCGAGAACGCGAAGGCGCTGGAAGAGACCTGGGCCGATGCGGCCTTCTCGCTGCAGGGCAATCCGTTGGTGGAAGACATCCGCACCATGGGTCTCGTGGCGGCAGTCGACCTTAAGCCGATGGATGGAAAGCCGGGCCTAAGGGCTTACAAGGCCATGGAAAATGCCTTCCATGAATTTGGCTTCCTGATCCGCATCACGGCCGACACAATCGCGCTGTCGCCGCCGCTGATCATCAACAAGAACCAGATCGAAGAAATCTTCATGGATAAGATGCCGAAAGTATTGGCGTCAGTGGCATCGCTGTAATACTCTCGACCGCGGGGGCGACAACGCAAGACGTGGGTGAAAACCCACGTCTGTGAGTTTAGCGAGCGCGTGGTTCATGGGTTACGGACGCGAACTTCCCTGGTTCCTGGTGGTGGCGCTGTGTGCGGCCCTGCCTGTCTACGTCGGCGTACAATCCTACACATCTTCATCAACACCCGTGGTCCTGGTGATCGGCGCCTTGCTGTCACTGGCCGCCGGTTTGCTGGTATTGTCCTGGGTGGTTGTTCACAACACGCATGTGGCACGGCGCGACATGCGCCGGCTGGCGTCTGAAATTTCCGCCCTGATGCGCGAATCGCGCGAAGAAGAACGCGCCTCCGCCGAACTTGCGGCGCAGGTGAGCGTGCTCCGGTCGGAAGTGGAATCCATCGGCAACAGCCTCAATGTCGGAGTCAATGAAATGCGCCAGGGCCATGCGGCGCTGGCGGAAGACATGCGCGCGCTGGCCGAGCGGCAATATCACTATCAGGCACAGGTGCAGCAGCATCAGCTGGCACAGCAGACGCGGCGCCCTGTCGTTGTTCACCCCTCGCAGTGGGCACCCAGCGAGGGGGTTGCCATGGAAGAAGACGAGGTGCCTGTAGCCCTGCCGCCGCGCGTGGGCTCACTCGACGACATGTCATCCTTCGCGGATTCGGTGGTGATCTCGCTGGAGCCGGTCATCGACCTGTTCTCCGGCAAGACGGCGCATTACCGCCTGCACCATGCCTTCGATGGCGCGGAAAAGACCAAGGTTGACCGCAACGAACGCCGTCCGGCGCTCGACATCTATCTCTACCGCGAAGCCCTGGTGCTGTTGCGTCGCTTGCGCAAGCGCGACAACCAGCTCGGCATCCTGGTGCCGCTCAGTTCCATGACGCTTGCCATTCCGGAAGCGCTGTCGCGGATCGCGCAGCTTCACAACTCGGAGCCGGGAATCAGCGACGGCCTGATCGTGGATATTCCGCACGCTGTTCTGGCCAGCCTGTCGGAAGCCAGCCTCGAAGGCCTCGCCTACATGGCGCGCTCCGGAATCGAGATGAGCCTTTCCAATGTCGCAGTGGCGGGCCTCGACCTTGCTGCTCTCGACAAGCTGAATGTGCGCTACGTCGGCATTTCCGCAGGCAGCGTTGGCAGCGAGCCAAAACAATCCGCGGGGATCGCCAATTTCGTGCAGGCCGCGCGCGCGCTTCATGTGCAGGTGATTGTGATGGGCGTCGCGAACGCCCAGCAGGCGACGCAGTTGATGCGGGTGGCGCGCTTTGCCTCCGGTCCG
>CALMLK010000381.1 GCA_937868035.1 uncultured Alphaproteobacteria bacterium | reverse complement strand
GCCTACTGGAACCACACGCCGCTGCTGCTGGTGACGCCGCAGGCGGCGAACCGCACCATCGGCCAGGGCGGCTTCCAGGAGGTGGAGCAGATGGCGCTGTTCAAGGACATGGTGTGCTACCAGGAAGAGGTGCGCGACCAACACCGCGTGGCGGAAGTGCTGAACCGCGTGATCCAGAATGCCAAGCGCATGTCGGCGCCGGCGCAGATCAACATGCCGCGCGACCTGTTCACCCATGTGGTCGATATCGAACTGCCGGTGATCGTGGATTTCGAGCGGCCTTCGGGCGGCGACGACACGCTCGATGCGGCGGCGAAGCTGCTCTCCGAGGCCAGGTTCCCGGTGATCCTGAATGGTGCGGGCGTGGTGATCGGCGGCGCCATTCCGGCTTCGAAGGCGCTGGCCGAGCGGCTGGATGCGCCGGTGTGCGTGGGCTACCAGCACAATGACGCCTTCCCCGGCTCGCATCCGCTGTTTGCGGGTCCGCTGGGCTACAACGGCTCCAAGGCGGCCATGGAACTGATCAAGCAGGCCGACGTGGTGCTGTGCCTCGGCACGCGCCTCAACCCCTTCTCGACGCTGCCGGGCTATGGCATCGACTACTGGCCGAAGGAAGCCAAGATCATCCAGGTCGACATCAACCCCAATCGCATCGGCCTCACCAAGAAGGTGACGGTTGGCATTGTGGGCGATGCCAAGAAGGTGGCGGAAGGCATTCTGGCGCGCCTCTCGCCCAAGGCGGGTGACGCGGGCCGGACGGAGCGCAAGAACCTGATCTCCACCACGAAGTCGCGCTGGGCGCAGGAACTTTCGTCCATGGATCACGAGAACGATGATCCGGGCACGACATGGAACGAGCGCGCCCGCAAGGCCAAGCCCGACTGGATGAGCCCGCGCATGGCGTGGCGCGCCATCCAGTCCGCACTGCCGCGCGAAGCCATCATCTCCTCCGACATCGGCAACAACTGCGCCATCGGCAATGCCTATCCGAGCTTCGAAGAGGGGCGCAAATATCTGGCGCCGGGCCTGTTCGGCCCGTGTGGCTATGGCCTGCCGTCGATCATCGGCGCCAAGATTGCATGCCGTGATGTGCCTGTTGTCGGCTTCTCCGGCGATGGTGCCTTCGGCATTGCCGTCACGGAACTCACCGCCATCGGCCGCAAGGAGTGGCCAGCGGTCACCATGGTGGTGTTCCGCAACTATCAGTGGGGCGCGGAGAAGCGCAATTCGACGCTTTGGTATGACGACAACTTCATCGGAACCGAACTTGACCCGGAAGTGTCCTACGCCGGCATTGCCAAGGCCTGCGGACTGCAGGGCGTGCAGGCGCGCACCATGGACCAGTTGCGCGATGCGCTGTCGAAGGCCATCGACGACCAGATGAAGCATGGCAAGACCACGCTCATCGAAGCGATGATCAACCAGGAACTGGGCGACCCCTTCCGCCGCGACGCCATGAAGAAGCCGGTGGTGGTGGCAGGCATCGATGCCAAGGACATGCGGAAGCCGAAGGTGGCGTGATGCACCTGATCGAATGACATGGGAAAGGGCGCAGGTTTCTGCGCCCTTTCTTTTTCATGAGGCGATGGGCGTCAACCCGTTGTCGTGGTCTGCTTCAGCTTGCCGATGCCGAGGACATCCAGCGCGAGTTTTTCGTAGAAGGTCTCGCTGGTGCCGCGGCGCATCTTGTGCAGGAAGTATTTTTCGAAGCCGATCTTGGCGCCATGCACCCACTTGCCCGACGACGACCAGTTGACGTTGCGGGGCGGGATTTGCGGCTGGGCCACGAAGGCCACGCCGGAATCGCCGAAGTCCGCGAGGCAGACGGCATTCCATGTGGCCTGATGCTTCGGCTCCTCGCCGCGCAACAGGAGGCCGATGTTCTGAGCCGTGGCCGTGACCATGGACTCGATCATGAAACCGGTCTTGGGCACGCCGCAGGGCACGGGCGTCGGTCCCATGGGCGGGATGGCGACGCAGACGCCGACAGCGAAGACGTTCGGGTATTTCGGGTTGCGCTGGTGCTTGTCGATGATGGTGAAACCGCGCGGGTTGGAGAGACCTTCGATCCCGCGCAAGGGCGCGATGCCGCGGAAGGCCGGGAGCATCATGGAGAAGCCGAAGGGCAGTTCCTTCGTTGCCTTCACCGTGCCATCGTCGGCGACTTCTTCCACCGTCATCTTGCCGGCTTCGACCTTCTTGACGCGGCTCGACGTCATCCACTTGATGTGGTGTCCGCGCATTTCGCTTTCCAGAAGGCCCTTGGTATCGCCCACGCCATCAAGGCCGAGGTGGCCGATGTAGGGTTCGGCGGTGACGAAGGTCATCGGCACGCGGTCACGAATCTTGCGGCGGCGGAGTTCCGTCTCGAGAATGAACAGGAACTCGTATGCGGGTCCGAAGCATGACGCACCCTGCACCGCGCCCACGATGATGGGCGCCGGGTTCTTGCAGAATTCCTCGAAGGCCTCGCCCGCCTTCTGGGCGTGATCGACATGGCAGATGGATTGGGTGTGACCGCCGTGGGGGCCAAGTCCCTCGATCTCGTCAAAGGCGAGTTCGGGGCCCGTGGCGATGACGAGATAGTCGTAGGTGACGGATGAACCGTCCGCCAACTCAATCGTGTTGCTGGCGGGATCGACCTTCGTGGCCGGTGACGGGCGGAAGGCGATGCCCTTGCGGGCAAAGACGGGCGCCAGATCGACTTCAACGTCTTCGCGCTTGCGCCAGTTGACGGCGACCCAGGGATTGGATGGGACGAAGTGATACTTGGCTTCCTTGGTGACGACGGTGAGCGTGTCTTCGGGCCGCAGTTGATCCTTCATTTCATAGGCCATGATGGTGCCGCCCAAGCCGGCTCCCAGTACAACGATATGCGCCATGATTTCCTCCCTTATGGTGGCACGTCGGTTGGAACGAGTTCCTGTGATGGAGGCGCATCCGCATCCTGCGGAGGCGTCTTGTAACGAAGCGCCATGTAGATCGCCGGAATGACGATCACGGTGAGCGCTGTCGATGAGGCAAGGCCGAAGAGAAGCGAGATCGCGAGGCCCTGGAAAATCGGATCCGCCAGGATGACGACGGCGCCGATCATGGCTGCAATGGCGGTGAGCAGGATGGGCTTGAACCGGATGGCGCCGGCTTCCAGCAGAATCTCGCGCAAATCGCGGCCCTCTGTTTTCGTGTGGCGGACGAAATCCACCAGCAGGATCGAGTTGCGCACGATGATACCGGCGAGGGCGATGAAGCCGATCATGGAGGTCGCCGTGAAGGCGGCACCGAAGAGCCAGTGGCCGAACATGATGCCGATCAGGGTGAGGGGAATGGGCGTGAGGATCACCAGAGGCAGCTTGAAGGAGCCGAACTGTGCCACGACCAGAATATAGATGCCGAGGAGCGCCACCATGAAGGCCGCTCCCATGTCGCGGAAGGTGACCCAGGTCACTTCCCACTCGCCATCCCACAGCAGCGCGGGCTTGCTGTCGTCCTGCGGCTGGCCGTGAAGGATCACCTCCGGCTTGACGAGGACGGTCCAGTCCACCTGGTCGAGAGCGCGGCCCACTTCGAGCATGCCATAGACCGGCGCTTCGAAGGCCCCGGCGAGTTCGGCCTGCACCATTTCGGTCGCCTTGCCGTTGTGACGGAAGATGGGGAAGGAGGAGAGTTCCTGCTTCACGTGGACCACATCACCCAGTTCCACGACACCACGGTCGCCCGGCAGGGCGTTGGCGGGTACAGGTGTAGAGAGCACACGCTCATCCAGCACCCTGGATTCCTTGGAGAGGCCGAGCCGGATGGGGATGGGTTGGCGTCCGCCGCCGCGGTGCGAATAGCCGACGGTCGTCTGGGCATAGAGATATTGCAGGGTGGAATAGACATCCGCCTCTTCCACCTTCTGATATTCCAGATTGTCCTGGTCGATGGCGGCGCGCAGCCGCGGCTTGCGCGTGCCGAAGCTGTCGTCGATGTCGACGACGAAAGGCACCCTGGCGAAGGCTTCGCGGACCTTGGTGGCGGTGGCGCGGCGCGTTTCGGCATCCGGGCCATACACCTCGGCCAGCAGCGTGGCGAGCACGGGGGGACCTGGTGGCGGCTCCACAACCTTCACGGACGCGCCGTCCGGCAGGGCGAGGGACTTCAGCTGCTGGCGAAGGTCCAGCGCGATCTGATGGCTGGAGCGCTCGCGCTCTGCTTTGCCGGTGAGGGTGAGCTGCACGTCGCCCATCTCCGGGTTGGAGCGGATGTAATAGTGCCGCACGAGGCCGTTGAAATTGAAGGGGGCCGCGGTACCGGCATAGGTCTGGATTGAAATCACTTCCGGCAGGGCCAGTGCCTTCGTGGCGATCTCGGTGAGATAGCGGCTCGTTGTTTCGACGGATGTTCCTTCCGGCAGGTCCACCACGACCTGAAGCTCCGACTTGTTGTCGAAAGGCAGGAGCTTCACCGTCACGTCCTTGCTGTAGAACAGCGCCAGGGAGGCGAGCGTGACGATGCCCGTGGCGATGAGGAACAGCCAGCTCCGCGCCTTCGACTTGAGCACAGGGCGGGCGAAGAAAAGATAGACCCGGCCGAAGACACCACCCGGCGTGCCGCCCGCGTGTGCATGCTCATGGGCATGGCCGCTGCCGAGCTTCAACATCAGCCAGGGTGTGACGATGACGGCGACGAAGAAGGAGGAGATCATGGCCGCTGAGGCG
>CALMLK010000380.1 GCA_937868035.1 uncultured Alphaproteobacteria bacterium | reverse complement strand
ATATTCATGATCTTGAACCAAGGTATCGCAATCTGAAGCCAGCCTGCAAAGAAGAATATGAAAATGGGCAAAGTTACAACGCCTGTTATCCCATTGGGAGCTGCAAGATACTCCAGTGTCAATGCAATAGGTGCGGCAATTGCCATACCAATGGCAATAAAGACACCACCACACAGAAAGAACGCAAACCCGCCGTGCTTCTCCAACATGCGGATCGCAATTCGCATCTGCAATTTTGGGAGATATAGAAACCAGTAGATCAGTGTTTGCGCCACGTCTCGCCTTCCCCCCTCACCTGTACTTCTGGATCAGCTTGAAGATCCCCTCCGCTGCCGCATCCGCTGCGTATTGCGCGTTTTCGCCCCAGCTTTGATCCAGTGAGCCGGCGGGGACGGCGTTGTCCTGTTTCAGGTTGCCGAGGCTCTTGCCGTCGGGGGTGAGGACATCCCAGACGATCTTCACGCTTTGCGTGGCGCCATGCGCGGTGCCGATGGTGACGCGGCCCTGCACCGTCAGCGCATCCTTGCGGGCACCTTGCAGCACGGGCCAACCGGCTTGTGTCAGGGCCGTGCGCATGGCTTTGGTCAACTCGACATTACCCTTGCCCCTCGCACCCTTCACCGAAGGCACGGCAACGGCCTTGATGACCACACCGGACTTCTCAGGCTTGGTGGACTTCTCCGGCTTGGCGGGCGCGGGTGCGGCCTCCTCTGGCACGGGCTCGTCCGGCGGCGGTTCGGCCAGTGATTGTCCGGCCTGCTGGGCGGCCAGTTGCCGTTCCGCGATGGTCTGCAGCGCCGCCTTCTCCGCCTGCTCGGCATCTTCCTTCGCCTGCATGTCCGCCGGGATGTGGCCGGGGCCATAGAGCGTTTCGAGGTCGAGTTCCTTGTGGGCGTTGGGGCCTGCCTCCATGAACACTTCCCAGGGCGGGCGGGCCAGCGGGTTCTCGACCACGATGGGATCCTGAATCTGGTCGTAGGCGCCGGGCGGTTCAACGGGCGCTGCCTGCTTCTTCACGCCCAGTGTATCGAACAGCGTCGGCTTCTTGCGCGCCGTTTCGGCGACGGCGATGTCTTGCGCCGGTGCGGGCTGTGCCTGCGGCGGTGATGGCGATGGTGCGCCGGTGACGGCCGCCGGGTTCGCCATGTCAGGGGGAGGTGCGGGTTCTGGTGTTGGTGTTGGTGTTGGTGTTGGTATTGGTGCGGGGTCGACGGCCGCTGTCGTGGCGGGTGGCGCTTCCGGCGCGCCCGATCGGGCCTTGCCCAGTTGGTTCGGCAGGTCGGCCATGCGCTTGAAGTCCTGCTGCAGCAACAGCTGGTCAGAGGCGGTGCAACCCGCCAGCAGCAGCGCAAGTGCCATGGCCGCGTGGCCCTTCACCTCTCGATCATCCCCAACGGAAATGTCGACACCGGTTCGGGCTTGCCCATGGTGAGGATGTAGGTGCGGCCGAGGCAATAGGCGTTGGCCGATTTCGAATCCATCAGGATCATGTGGGCGAAGAAGACCATGCCTGCTCCCAGTCCGGCATCGTTGCCGGTGTAGAACATGGGGCTATCCATCCAGCTTGGCGTGAATTTGGCGCCGAGCGAATAGCCGCAGGCATTGAGGCGGTGATCCTTCATGCCGTGCTCGTCCATCACCCGGGCATGGGCGGCGAAGACATCGCCCGCCGTGTTGCCGGGGCGGAGTTTTTCTTCCACTGCGGCGAGCGCGGCCTGGCAGGCCGTATCCATGGCCTCGTGATGTTTCGTGGCCTTGCCGATGATCAGGGTGCGCATGAAGGCGGCGTGATAGTGGCGGTAGACCCCTGCCCACTCCAGCGTGAGCTGATCGCGCTTGCCCAGCTTGCGGCGGCCCGCCTTGTAGCGGCAGAGAAGCGCGTCGCGTCCCGAGCCGATGATGAATTCGTTGGCGGGATAGTCGCCGCCGCCTTGGAAGATGGCAGCCTGCTGTGCGGCGAGAATATCGCCTTCATCGGCTCCGGCCTTGGTCTTGCGGATGGCGGCCTTGAGGGCGGCGTCGCCCAATTCACCGGCCTTGCGCACGTATTTCAGTTCGGCTGGTGACTTCACGAGGCGCAGGCGGTCGAAGAGTTCAGTTGCTTCCTTGAGAATGCAGAAGCCGTCCAGCGCTGCATCCACCGCCTTGCCGTTGAAGTGGGTGAGGCCATAGGACCTGGTTTCGATGCCAAGCGTGTGGCCGCGGCAGCCGAGGCTTTCCAGCATGTCCTTCAGTTGCCCGGCGGGCTGTGCGCCCGCGGCATCGGTCCAGATGCGGATGTCGTCGATGATGGAGGTGTGCTGGGCCTGCCGCAGGTCGGCGGAGCGGGTGAGCAGCGCCATTTTTCCATCAGCACCCACATAGAGGCACTGGAAGAAGCAGAAGCCGAAGGTGTCGTAGCCGGTCAGCCAGTACATGCTCTCCTGCTGGAAGAGCAGCATGCCATCGAGGCCGCGCGCCGCCATGGCGGCGGTGGCCTTCTCCATACGGGCCTTGAATTCGTCACGGGTAAAATGGATTGCCATCGGTCACACCACTGCAATGACCGAAATCAGGCGGCCATAATCCTGTTCGCCGCGGTGCGTGGCGCGGCGGTAACTGTAGAAACGGGCTTCGTCGGAATAGGTATCGAGCCCGAGGCTGGACACGGTGCCGACCCCTTCCCGCTTCAGGCGATCCACCAAATAGGCTGGAAGATCAAACATATGATGGCCGTCCTTCAGGCTTGGCCTGAAGTATCGGGCGTGCTCTTTATCCTGCTCCAGGAAGGGCTTGGGGAAGTCCGGCCCCACTTCGTAGGCCTCGCCGCCAATCGTCGGTCCCAGCACGGCGGAGGTGCGGGCGCGGACGGCGCCGAGTTTTTCCATGGCCACGAGGGTTGCTTCCGTCACGCCCGTCAGTGCGCCCTTCCAGCCGGCGTGGCAGGCACCGACGACGCCCGCCTCCGCGTCGGCGAACAGCACCGGACCGCAATCTGCGGTGAGAACGCCGAGGCCGATGCCCTTGGTCTTGCTCACGAGGCCATCGACCTTGGGCCGGTCTTCCACGGTCCAGGGTGACACGACCTCGATTGCCTCCGCACTGTGCACCTGATGGGCGGTGACGACGTTGGAGGCGAAGAGGCCAAGTGTGCGGGCCACGGTCTCGCGGTTCTTGCGCACGAGATCGGGATCGTCACCCGAGCCCCAGCCCGCATTGAGGGACGCGAATATACCGGTGGAGTGGCCGCCGCCACGGGTGAAGAACCCATGCACGATGCCGGGTTTGCGGAGGGCCTCGCTTTCAATCATTGCTCACCAAATGGATAAGGCGGGGGCACCCCCGCGGATGTGACCGCCATCACCTTGAAAAGGTGGCCCATCTGGCCGGGATGTGCAAGCCGTTCCGACGCCGCGATGAGTTGCGCGCGCGGGTCGCCCTCAACCGTGCGGGAGAGAACGTCGGTACGGGCCTCCAGCCCCATGGCGTTGAGGAAATCGCCCTGTGGCATGATGCCGGAGACGCGCAGGCCCGCACCGGCGCAGGCGCGGCCGAGGGATTCGAAATCGACATGGGAAGTGATGTCGGCCTCGCCGGGACTTTCGGTGATGGGCACCGACTTGTGCTTGCGCAGCGCCTGCAAGGTGTCCCCCGGTGATGAGCGGATGTGTCCGTAGTCGATCACGAGGGCGGCACCTGTCACCGACGCGAGATGGTCCGCCATCTGCGTGGCGAGGGCATCGCGGAGGGATGAGTCCTCGATCACCCCCTCGCCCCGCATCCGCACCGGCACCGGCGAGGGCACGAGTCCCATGCTGAGAGCATTGCCCTCCAATCCGACCACGCGCTCGAAGACCTGACCGTTGCGGCGCTCGAACTGGCGGATCGGCAGGGCATCGAAGAACTCGTTGGCGACAATGATGGTGGGCCGCGATGGCAAGGAGGAGATGGTGTGGTGCCACGTCGCCTGCGGCACGCGGGCCGCCTGTGCCGCGCGCAAGGCCGGGCTCGTCTCGACGAAATGGATCTCGACCGCCTTCGCGGCATGTTCCACCTTGGCCAGCACGCGCAACATGTCGGCCATCAGGGTGCCGCGGCCCGGGCCCAGTTCCACCAGCGCCCAATGGCGGGGACTGCCCATCGCCTGCCAGGCCTGCGCCACCCAGATGCCGACCAACTCGCCGAAGACCTGCGAGATTTCAGGCGCGGTGGTGAAGTCTCCCGCGGCACCGAAGGGATCGCGGGTGATGTAATAACCGTGCTGGGGATGGCCGAGGCACAGGGCCATGTAACGGTCCAGTGTCATGGGACCATCATCACGGATCATGCCGCGGATGATCTCGGCGAGCGCGGTCATCCCGTGCGCCGCGAGCGGATGCGGAGCCAGACGCCGACGGCGGCGAGCGGCAGCGAAAGGATCATGCCCATGGTGAAGATGCCGCCAATGTAGCCGATGTGGGCATCGGGTTCGCGGAAGAATTCAACAATGATGCGCGACAGGGCATAGCCCAGCGCAAAGATGCCGGAGGCGCGGCCCGGATGCTTGAGCGCGCCGTAGTGATGCGTGGCGATGCGCACCGCGAAGAACAACAGCACGCCTTCCAGCAGAGCCTCGTAAAGCTGGCTGGGATGGCGGGCGAAGGTCTCACCGGGGAAGATGACGGCCCATGGCATGTCGCTGGGGCGGCCCCAGAGTTCGGCATTGATGAAGTTGGCGAGCCGTCCCAGGCCCAGGCCCACGGGAACCGAGGCCGCCCCCAGGTCCAGCATGCGGTCCAGCGTCTTGCCGGTCATGCGGCCATAGATCAGGCAGGCGATCACCACGCCAAGGAAGCCGCCATGGAAGGACATGCCGCCGTCCCAGGTCTTGAGGATGTCGAGCGGGTGCTGGAGATAGAAAAGCGGCTTGTAGAACAGTACGTAGCCCAGCCGGCCACCAAGGACGACGCCGAGCAGCGCGAAAATGAAGAAATCGTC
>CALMLK010000379.1 GCA_937868035.1 uncultured Alphaproteobacteria bacterium | reverse complement strand
CCGTCGCAATTTCACGCTTCTTATCCCTTTTCCCGGGTTGTTTTCGCAGGCCCCCGGGCCTATTAAACTGTTATATCAGTTTGCGGAACCAAGTCACCATGGATAAAGCGTCTCGCCCCGGCTCGCCTCTCCTGCGCCTTCACGGCACTGACAATGTCGTCGTCGCCACACGCATCATCGAAAAGGGCGAGACCCTTGAGGGCATCACCGCGCAGGCGAAAATCATGCGTGGCCACAAGATGGCGTCGGTGAAGATCGCCAATGGCGAGCCCATCCGCAAGTTCGGGCAGATCATCGGCTTCGCCAAGAGCGACATCGCGCCCGGCGAATGGGTGCATGAGCACAACGTCATCATGGGCGAACTGGCGCACGACTATGCCTTCGCGCAGGCCGCGAAGACGGAAGAGGTGCTGCCGGAAAACCAGCGCGCCACCTTCCAGGGCTACCGCCGCAAGAACGGCAAGGTGGGCACGCGCAACTACATCGGCATCATGACCAGCGTGAACTGCTCGGCCACGGTCGCGGCACACATCGCCCGCGAGGTCGAACGGTCCGGCATGCTCAACGACTATCCCAACATCGACGGCATCGTGGCGCTGACGCAGGACAACGGCTGCGTCATCGATTACCGCGGCGTGATCTTCGACACCTTCAAGCGCACGGCCTGGGGCTATGCCACGAACCCCAACATGGGCGGCGTCATGATGGTGGGGCTGGGCTGCGAAGGCTTCCAGATCCCGCGCTTCAAGGAAGCCTACAAGGTGGAGGAGAATGAACTCTTCCGCACCATGACCATCCAGGAAACCGGCGGCACCAAGAAGACGGTGGACCGCGGCATTGCCTACGTGAAGGAAATGCTCGATTCCGTGAACAACGTGAAGCGCGAGACGTGCCCCGCCTCCGACCTTGTGGTGGCGTTGCAGTGCGGCGGCTCGGACGGCTATTCCGGCATCACCGCCAATCCGGCGCTGGGTGCGGCTGTCGATATTCTCGTCCGCCATGGCGGCACCGGCATTCTTTCGGAGACGCCGGAAATCTATGGGGCGGAACACCTTCTCACGCGGCGCGCGGCCACCCGGGAAGTGGGTGAGAAACTTGTCGGCATCATCAAGTGGTGGGAGGATTATACCCGCCGCAACAACATGGAAATGAACAACAACCCCTCGCCCGGCAACAAGCTGGGTGGGCTCACCACCATTCTGGAAAAGTCGCTGGGCGCCGCTGCCAAGGGTGGCACCACCACGCTGCAGGCCGTCTACAACTATGCCGAACCCGTGACCGCCAAGGGCTTCGTGTTCATGGATACCCCGGGCTACGATCCCGTGGGAGCGACCGGCCAGGTGGCGGGCGGCGCCAATCTCATGTGCTTCACCACCGGCCGTGGCAGCGCCTATGGCAACAAGCCCTGCCCTTCGATCAAGCTCGCCACCAACACCGACATCTACACCCGCATGATCGACGACATGGACATCAACTGCGGTGACGTCGTGGAAGGTGTGCCGCTGGAGGTGAAGGGCCAGCAGATCTTCGACCTCATGCTGAAGACCGCGTCGGGCCAGAAGACCAAATCCGAAGAACTGGGCTACGGCGAAAACGAATACGTGCCGTGGTATATCGGCGCCGTCATGTGAGGCGCCCACGCGGCCCTCGCAGCCATCTTTTACCCATGATTTCCCCGCAACAGCGGGACCAGTAACCGCCCGGCAAGGTCCGGGCCTTTAGGGTGCCGCCGGGTACAACCGGGGGCGGAGTGGACGATGGGCTGGTTTGGCGGCGGAAAGAAGAAAGCCGCGCAATCGCAACGGCGGGGACGGCAGGAACCGCAGCTATTCTCCGAACGGCGCGGGCGCGTGGCAGAACCTGCTCCGCGCAAGCGGCGGCGCAGCCTGTTGGGCTGGCTGTTCCGCTTCATGCTGGCGCTGGGCTTCTGGGCCGCTATTGCAGGTGCCGCGACCTTTGCCTTCATCTGGTTCACGCTGGCACAGAAGGGCGTCTTCCAGGTGCCCGAGCGCGAACCGGGCATCATGATCCTCGCCTCGGACGGCACCGAACTCGCCCAGCGCGGCACCTTCTTCGGCGACAGCGTGAACATCGAGGCGCTTCCCGACTACGTGCCCAACGCCATCATCGCCATCGAGGACCGGCGCTTCTACAGCCATCACGGCATCGATCCGTGGGGGCTGGGACGCGCCATGCTGAGCAACCTGCGCGGCGGGCGCATGACGCAAGGCGGCTCCACCCTGACCCAGCAGCTTGCCAAGAACCTCTTTCTCTCGCCCGAGCGCACGCTGAACCGCAAGCTGCAGGAAGCGGTGCTCGCGATCTGGCTGGAGACCAAATTCTCAAAGGATGAAATCCTCCAGCTCTACCTGAACCGCGTCTATTTCGGCGGCGGGGCCAACGGCATCGACAAGGCCAGCCGGGCCTTCTACGGCAAGTCGCCGGAAGAGCTGTCGATCATGGAAGCAGCTACGCTCGCCGGCGTCCTCAAGGCCCCCACCACCTACAATCCGGCCAGGCGTCCGCAGGAGGCCCGCGAGCGGGCGACGCTCGTGCTGCAGAACATGGTGCAGGAGGGATACATCACGGCGGACGACATGAGCGAGGCGCTCGCCTCCTCCACCAAGACGACGCCCGCCGACTATGTGCCGGCGACGCAATATGCCGTGGACTGGATCATCGACCAGCTGCCACTCTACACCAAGGACACCCATGAATCGCTGGTGATCGAAACGACGCTCGACACGGTGATGCAGCTCAAGGCGGAAGCCTCGCTCCGGAAGCGCCTCGCCGACAACGGCAAGAAGCTGGCGGTGAGCGAGGGCGCCGTGGTGACGCTCGACACGCGGGGTGCGGTGAAGGCGCTCGTCGGCGGGCGGTCCTACAAGCGCAGCCAGTTCAACCGCGCGGTCAAGGCGAAGCGCCAGCCGGGTTCGGCCTTCAAGCCCTTCGTCTATCTCGCCGCCATCGAGAACGGCTACCGGCCGGAAAGCGTCGAGGTGGATGAGCCGATCCGCATCGGCAAATGGGCGCCGCAGAACTACACCGACCGCTACCTCGGACCGGTCACGCTGGAGCGCGCCTTTGCGCTCTCCATCAACACGGTGGCGGCACGCCTCGGGCAGGCGGTGACGCCGCAGGCCGTTGCAGCCGTGGCCCACCGCCTCGGCATCACCTCGCAACTGGGCACGGACGCCACCATTGCCCTCGGCACATCGGAAGTCACACCGCTTGAACTCACGGCGGCCTACACGCCCTTCGCCAATGGCGGCTATGCCGTCGAACCCTATGTTGTGACGCGCATCTACACCAAGAGCGGCAAGGTGCTGTACCAGCGCAAGGGCGACGGGCTGGGCCGCGTCGTCTCCGACAATGACCTCGGCGCCATGAACATTCTCTTCCGTGCCGTGGTGCGAGAAGGCACCGCTACCAAGGCGGAGTTCGACAACCTCGACATCGGCGGCAAGACCGGCACCAGCCAGGATTACCGCGACGCCTGGTTCATCGGCTTCACACCTTATTATGTGACGACCGTGTGGATGGGGAACGACGACAGTTCGCCCACCAAGAAGGTGACAGGCGGTTCGCTGCCGGCGCTCGTCTGGAAGGATGTGATGGAGGAAGCCCACAAGGGCCTGAGCCCGCGCATCCTGCCCGGCGAAATGCAGGCACCACCGGAAACCGACGCCGTCGTGGCCGACACCGCGCCCCAGGATGCGATCGAGGCTGATCCGCAGATCGCCGAGGAAGACGTGGCGCCCGTGCCGCGCAAGAAGAAGAAGCGCGGTCTCTTCGCCCGCATCTTCGGCATCGATGACGGCGGCGATGCACCGCCTCCGCCCCAACGCAAGCGCATGGTCAAGGACGGCGAGCTTTACTGATCAGACGTCGAGGTTGGCGACGTTGAGGGCGTTTTCGCGAATGAAGTCGCGGCGCGGTTCGACGACGTCGCCCATGAGCTTGGTGAAGAGGTCATCGGCCTGGTCGATCTCCGAGACCTTGACGCGCAACAGCGAGCGCACGTTGGGATCGAGCGTCGTCTCCCAGAGCTGCTCGGCGTTCAGCTCGCCCAATCCCTTGTAGCGCTGCAGCGACACGCCCTTGCGGCCGGCCGAGAAGATGGCGTCCAGCAGGCCCAGGGGTCCGTTGATCGGCGTTTCGAAATCCTTGCGCTTCAGCTTGGCAGGATGGGCATAGACCTCCTGCAGATGAGCCGTCTTGCGGTCGAGGCGCATGGCGTCGGCCGATGAGATCAGCTTGTTGTCGATGTGCCAGCTTTCCTTCACGCCGCGCAGTTCGCGCGTGAAGTTGAGGCCGCCATCCGCCGCGATGGCGCCGTGCCAGCCGCGCTCCGTTTCATCGGAGAGGATGTCGAGGCGGCGGGCCACGTAGGCGGCCGCGGCCTCGGCGTTGACCTGGTCGGAAAGGACTTCGGGATTGAGGGCACCGGCAATCGCCGCCTGCTCGATCACCAGCGTGGGATACCGCGAGTGCAGGCCTTCGATGACGCCGCGGATCGCAAGCGCCTCTTCGACGATGGCGCGGAGATCGGCGCCAGCGCGTTCACTGCCGTTGCCCAGCACCAGCTTCACGCCGTCGAGGCCCTGGTCCACCAGGTTCTCTTCCAGCGCCTTGTTGTCCTTCAGGTACTGTTCGGAACTGCCGCGCTTGATCTTGTAGAGCGGCGGCTGGGCAATATAGAGATGCCCGCGCTCGATCAGCTCCGGCATCTGGCGGTAGAAGAAGGTGAGCAGCAGCGTGCGGATATGCGCGCCGTCCACGTCGGCGTCGGTCATCACGATGATCTTGTGATAGCGCAGCTTGCCGATGTTGAATTCCTCGCGGCCGATGCCGGTGCCCAGCGCCGTGATGAGCGTGCCGATTTCCGCCGATGACAGCATCTTGTCGAAGCGGGCGCGTTCGACGTTGAGGATCTTGCCGCGCAGCGGCAGCACCGCCTGGTTGTCGCGGTTGCGCGCCTGCTTGGCGGAGCCACCGGCGCTGTCACCTTCGACGATGAAGAGTTCGCAGCGGGCAGGATCGCGTTCCTGGCAATCGGCGAGCTTGCCGGGAAGCGAGGAGATATCGAGCGCGCCCTTGCGGCGGGTCAGTTCACGGGCCTTGCGGGCGGCCTCGCGGGCGGCGGCGGCTTCCACGATCTTCTGCACGATGGAACGGGCATCGCCCGGATGTTCCTCGAACCAGGCGCCGAGCGCATCGTTGACGTAGCTTTCGACGACCGGGCGCACCTCGGAGGAGACGAGCTTGTCCTTGGTCTGCGAGGAGAACTTGGGGTCCGGCACCTTGACCGAGAGCA
>CALMLK010000378.1 GCA_937868035.1 uncultured Alphaproteobacteria bacterium | reverse complement strand
CGCACAGCGAGAAATCCGCGATCGTCGAGCGCTTGCCCATGATGAAGGCCTTGTCCGCGAGGTGGGCGTTGACCACCGCGAGCGCCCCCAGTGCCCGCTTGCGCAGGTACTCCGTGACCTCGCCTTCCGGCTTCTTTGTCAGCGTGACCAGATAGCGGAGCGAGGCAATCGACGCCGTGAGCTTGTGGTTGTCGAACAGCATCCAGCGCAGGATTTCGCGGCGCTCGTCTTCGCTCTTGGCGCCGAACTTGCGCGTGACCTCGGCGAGGTAGTCGAGGATGACACCGGACTGGCTGTAGGTGCGGCCCTCATGTTTCAGCACGGGCACTTCACCCATGATGTTCACGTCGCGGCGAAAGGCATCGCTGCGCGTTTCACCGTTGAAGAAATCGACGAACACCGGCTCCCACGCCACGCCGCAGGCTTGCAGCATGAGCGCGGCCTTATAGGCATTACCGCTCTCACCAAAGCAATAGAGCTTGAAATTGGTCATGATGGCCCCCATCCCAGAAAGGGAGGCCGAGTGCAGCATTCCCGCAGGATTCGGGCAAGCGAGGATTGCTCACCCGCCGGTGAGGCTCATGTGCCGGGCGACGGCGGGCTTGTTGTGGCGGCGGTCAATCACAAAGTCATGGCCCAGGGGCTTGCGCGCAATGGCCTCAACGATGGCGGCGCGCAGAAGCTCATTGCTCTCCGAGGCCCGCAACGGTGCGCGCAGGTCCGCCGCGTCGTCCTGGCCGAGGCACATGTAGAGCGTACCCGTGCAGGTGAGCCGCACGCGGTTGCAGCTCTCGCAGAAATTATGAGTGAGCGGGGTGATGAAGCCGAGCCGCCCGCCGGTCTCTCGCACCGACACAAAGCGGGCAGGACCACCCGTCTTGTAGGGAATGTCGTCGAGGGTGAACTGCTCCATGAGCTTCGCCCGGACAACGGAAATGGGCAGGTACTGGTCCGTGCGGTCGCCGTCGATGTCACCCATGGGCATCGTCTCGATCAGCGTCAGGTCCATCCCCTCGCCATGGGCCCAGCGGATCATCTCGGGGATTTCCTGCTCGTTGAATCCCTTGAGCGCAACGGCGTTGATCTTGACGGCGATGCCCTGCGCCTGCGCGGCGCGAATGCCTTCCATCACCTTGGCGAAGTCCCCCCAGCGGGTGATCGCCCGGAACTTGTCGGGGTTGAGCGTATCGACGGAGACATTGATGCGCTTCACACCCGATGCCGCCAGTTCGGCCGCATGCCTGGCCAACTGGCTGCCGTTGGTGGTGATGGTCAGTTCTTCCAACGCACCCGAACCGAGATGGCGGGAGAGGCTCTTCACCAGCGTCATGATGCCCTTGCGCACCAGCGGCTCGCCTCCGGTGAGGCGGATCTTGCGCACGCCGAAGCCGATGAATTCGGAACACAGGCGGTCGAGTTCCTCCAGCGTCAGCAGGTCGCGCTTGGGCAGGAAGGTCATGTCCTCCGCCATGCAGTAGGTGCAGCGGAAATCGCAGCGGTCGGTGACCGACACGCGCAGGTAGGTGACATGGCGGCCAAATGGATCGATGAGCGGGGCAGAGGCGGTCATGGCGGTCATTTGGGCCTTCACATGGGGAGGGTCAAGCCGCGGCTTCCTTCATCAGCCATGACTTGAATGCAGCGATGGCATCGGCGCGGCCCTCGGTGTTGAGCGGCTCCACCAGCCAGTAGCCCCAATCCTCGTTGATGGCCGTGCCTTCGAACAGGACGACCAAGCGGCCCGACAGAACGTCATCATGGATGAGTGAGCGCGGGCACAGGGCGAGACCCTGGCCCGCCAGGGCCGCGGCCCGGAGCAGGTTGAAGTCCTCAAACACCGGCCCGCTTTCCGGATTGGCATGGCGGAAGCCAAGTTTTCGCATGAAGCGCTGCCAGCCCTGCCGGTCGGTGTCGTGGAGGAGTGGCGCATGCAGCAGCTGATGCGACTTGTCGAAGGGCCCTTCCCGCGCGATTAACGCAGGGTTGGCCACTGCAACGGAATCGCCCGCCAGGAAACGGGACGCCCGCCCCTCACCGGCACTGCCCTCCTTGCCCCAGGTGATGGCAATGTCGATGTCGTTGAAATTCAGCGGCTGCCCCGCCAGCAGGTAGACCACCTTCACCGGGACCTCCGGGTGATCCCGGAAGAATACATTGAGCTTGGGGATCAGCCAGATCGTCGCGATGGACGGCAGCACGGCGATGGTCAGCGTCGCTCCGGCCTGCGAGGCTTTCACCTGCCGGCAGGACTCCTGCATGATGGCGAAGGCCTCGGCCAAACCATTGGCCAGCATCTCGCCCTTGGCGGTGGGCACGGTCTGGCGGCCCTGTCGCTCGAACAGCAAGACCCCGAACCAGTCTTCCAGCTGCCGCACCTGATGGCTGACGGCGGATTGGGTGACGTGAAGATCTGTTGCCGCGCGGGAAAAGCTGCGGTGGCGCGCTGCCGATTCAAAGCAGCGCAACGCATTGAGGGGCGGAAGTTTGGCCATGGAAACCCTTCCGAGACATGAGTTTCATTCATCATCTTAGTGAGGGAAGCTCCTTTGACACAAGCCTTTTGTTGCCGGAAACACAAAGGAAATTCATGAAAGGAAACGTCACCATCATGGCCGCACTCGATCGCCCAGCCGTTGTCGATTATCGCCACAACGGCAAAAGCCCGAAGCCCACGTTTTCCGCCGCCGAGATGCAGCGCCGCCAGGATGCCGTGCGCGGCTGGATGGCCCGCGCCAGCGTGGATGCCTGCCTGTTCAGCTCGTATCACAACATCTGCTATCTCTCGGATTTCCTCTACTGCTACTTTGGCCGCAAGTACGGCCTGGTGCTGACGCAAACCAAGGCGACGAGCGTCACCGCCGCGATCGATGGCGGCCAGCCCGCCCGCCGCACCTTCGGCGACAATGTCACCTACACCGACTGGTCGAAGGACAATTACTTCATCGCCGTCCAGAACCTGATGAAGGGCGCCAAGCGCATTGGCATCGAGTTCGACCACATCAGCATCGACTTCCGCAAGATGCTGGAAGACGCATTCCCGGGTGTTGAACTGGTGGATTGCGCCGCCCCCTCGCAACGCCTGCGCTGGATCAAGTCGGACGAGGAGATCAAGCACATCGCCAAGATGACGCGCATCGCCGACATGGGCGGTGCGGCCTGCGTGGAAGCAATTGAAGTGGGTGCTCCCGAACACGAAGTGGCGCTGCACTCCACCGCCACCATGGTGCGCGAAATTGCCCGCGTCTGGCCCCATGCCGAACTCATGGACACCTGGACCTGGTTCCAGTCCGGCGTCAACACCGATGGCGCCCACAACCCGGTGACCTCCCGCAAGATCAAGCGCGGCGATATCCTCTCGCTCAACTGCTTCCCCATGGTGGCGGGCTACTACGTGGCGCTGGAGCGCACGCTGTTCGCGGAAAGCGCCTCCAAGGAGCACATTCGCCTCTGGGAAGTGAACTGCCACGTCCACGACGAGGGCAAGAAGCTGCTGGTGCCGGGCAAGAAGTGCTCCGACATCGCCAAGGAACTGAATGCGATCTACGCCGAGCACGACCTGCTCAAATACAGCACGTTCGGCTACGGCCATTCCTTCGGCGTGCTCTGCCACTATTATGGTCGCGAAGGCGGTCTGGAACTGCGCGAAGATTGCGATACCGTTCTCCAGCCGGGCATGGTGGTCTCCATGGAGCCCATGATCATGATCCCCGAAGGCCAGAAGGGGGCCGGCGGCTACCGCGAGCACGACATTCTCGTGATCACCGAAAAGGGCAACCGCAACATCACCGGCTTCCCCTACGGCCCCGAGCACCTCATCATCGGCGCCAGGAAGGCAGCCAAGAAGAAGGTGGCGCAAAAGAAGGTGGCCAAGAAGACGGTGGCCAAGAA
>CALMLK010000377.1 GCA_937868035.1 uncultured Alphaproteobacteria bacterium | reverse complement strand
TGATCCTGCGCTTCCTCTAGACGGCGGCGTTCAACGGGTCAACCTCGCCGCGCCGCCATGCTTTACAGCACGCCCTGATTGTTCGTTTGAATTCAATTGGATAATGGCGCCACTTGATGCAATGGTTCATGAGCAATCCGGCCATTTGGGAAACGCCAGGCAATGTCCAGGATCATCGAAATTCCATCGGCCCACTTCCGCAGTCCCGCATGGACGGCACAAGAGCAGGCATCGGCGGTGGAGCAACTGGAAGGCAGCAACGTGCTGTTCATCGCCGGCCTTTCCGTGCCCGTGCACGAGGACGAGCGCATTCTCTTTTCGCAGGACACCGCCCTGACCGATGGCGTGCAGAAAAACATTACCCTGGACCCCTACCTGAAGAAGACCTCCGGTGTTGCAAAGGACTCGCCCTACAGGTCCGCTGCGGAGGCACTCATGACGCGTTACCGGGCGGAGACCGAAGCGTGGCTGGTGCGCCTGCTGGGCGCCGTGGGCGGCAAGTACCAGGCGCAGCGCACCACATTCCGCCCCGTTGAAATCCGCAACCGGAAGGCGCTCGGCAAGGTGGGTGACAGCAAGCAGTTCCGCTTCGACGATACCTTGCTCCACGCCGACGCCTTCAAGCGCCGTCCCATGGTGAAGCGCCGCATCCTCCGCGTCTTCAACAACATTAACCCATTTGGCGAGACCCGCCAATGGAAGGTGGGCGGTGATTTCGCTGACTATGCCAAACGCTACCTCGGGAAAATCCGCCAACCGCTGCCGGGGGAATTCGCAGCCCTGAACCTGCTGCACCTCACCCACTGGAAGCGTTCGCACTATGATCACATCATGCTGCACCTGCATGACCTCGGCAAACTCGACCGGGACTTCCAGGACAACAGCCCGCAGACCCTGTTTGAATTCCCGCCCAATTCCGTGTGGCTGTGCTTCACCGACAGCGTGCTGCATGCCGCTTTGGCGGGGCGCTATGCGCTCGAGCAGACCTTCGAGATCACCATTGACGACATGGCACATCCCGAGAAGTCACCGCAGCGGATTCTGGAATCACTGACGGGTCAACAGCTCTGCTGAAGTCAGAAATCGAAATAGATGAACTTCGCCGAACTGCCTTGGCTCACCGCGATGGCGAGAATCCAGCACAGGGCAATCACACCCCATTGCAACACCTTGTTGCCGTGCACGCTGAGCCAGCGCAGACGTGCATGGCGGTCGAATGCGTGGCTGGCGAGGAACACGGCCGTGAGCAGAATGGGAAACGCCAGTTTGCCGAGTGTGACCACTGCATCCCCGTAGCTTGCGGTGAACGGCCCCGCCAACACGCGGAGCGCCGTTGCAAGATCAGGCGCGCGGAAGAACACCCACGCCAGCGTGACGAAGTGGAAGGTCAGCAGCACGCCCAGCCAGCGCGGCAAGCGCAGGCGGCGGGACAGCAGATGTGACAGGCTCAATCCTGCGCCATGCAGTGCACCCCAGATCACGAAGGTCCAGTTGGCACCATGCCAGAGCCCGCCGAGCACCATGGTGATGAGCAGGTTGATGACCTGCCGGGCCTTGCCGCGCCGGTTGCCGCCCAACGGAATGTAGAGATAGTCACGAAGCCAGAAGGACAGCGTGATGTGCCAGCGCCGCCAGAATTGCGTGAGCGAGGCTGCCCCGTAGGGACGCAGGAAGTTGGTGGGGAGGCGAATGCGCAGCAGGTAGGCGAGCCCGATCGCCATGTCGGTATAGCCGGAGAAGTCGCAATAGATCTGTACCGAGAAGCCGTAGATGGCGACAAGGTAGTGCCAGGCCGTGAGCCCCGCCACATTGGCATAGACAGGCTCGACCGCTGCAGAGATCTGGTCGGCGAAGATGAGCTTCTTGACGAGCCCCAGGGTGAACAGGCTGATGCCGAGCAGGAGCCGCGCATCCCGCGCGCGGCGCTCTTGCTTTAGCTGCGGCATGAGTTCGTTGGGACGCAGGATGGGGCCCGCGATCAAATGCGGGAAGAAGAGAACATAACCCAGCATGAGCGCGAGGCTTTTCTCCCGCGCATAGCGGCGGCGATAGACATCGACCACATAGGCGGTGACCGTGAAGGTGATGAAGGAAATGCCGAGCGGCAGGGCCCAGCGATAGTCGGCCGCGGCGACGCCCGCTTGCAACACATCGGCCAGCACGAAATGCGTGTACTTCACGATCACGAGCGGCGCAAAGATCACGACCAGCACAAGCCACAGGCGCCGCAGCCGCGCCGCCGCATCCGTTTCGAGGTCGAGCCACTGGGCGCCAAAATGCGCAGCAAGGCTCAGCCCCACCGGCACCCACATGTATTCAGGCCGCCACGACGCATAGAAGGCCGCACCGCCCAGGATCACCAGCCAGAGTCGGTAACGCGGCGGAACGATGAGGTGCAGCACCCCGTAGACCGCAAAGAAAAGAAAGAAGCGCGGCTCGCTGAACAGCATGGCTCAGGGCGACGACAAAACGGGGAACAGGGCATCCGCCATCAGCTTGTGCCCCAAGGCGTTGGGGTGCGGATCGCCCGGCATGGCCCAGACTTCACTGGGCTTCAGTGAGCCGAAGGCCGGCAGCAGGTCCACGAAGCGGTACCCCATGCCCTCGGCCACGGTCTTCATGTGCGCGTGAATGTCCGTGAACGGATAGTTTTCGAGATTGTGCACATCAGGCACCATGGCCAGCGTGAGCCGGATATTGTTGGCCTTGGCATAGTCCGCCAGCGCCTTGAGCGAGGCTTCCATGGTCTTGTAGCCCTCGGACTGCGGATCGTAGACAG
>CALMLK010000376.1 GCA_937868035.1 uncultured Alphaproteobacteria bacterium | reverse complement strand
GGGAATATTCCATGACCCTGCCATGCGGACGCGGCGCTGCCACGGCCACGAGCCGCTCCTTAAACAGTTCGACGGCATGAAAACCGCTGACCACGGGGCGCGCCGTCACGAAGGCATCGGCGAGATTATCTGTCAGGTCGGGATCTTCGCCGTACTGCAGCAGGTCCAGCACCACATCAGGGAACTGGCTGCAGAACGCTTGCAGCCGCGGTGCGAGCCAGCCCGGCCCAAAACTGCTGCACACGGCAAGGCGCACGCGGTTGCGATTGCGGCCGACGATCGTGTTCACGGAATCGCCGATGTTCAGGAAGGCCTTGGTGAGCTCGCTTGCCAGTTCCGCACCGCGTTGTGTCAGGCGCAAGGTGCGGCCCGATTTCTCCAGCAGCGTTTCGCCGAGCGTCAGTGACAACTGCTTCATCTGGTGGCTGATGGCGCTCTGTGTTACGGACAGCTCTTCGGCTGCCTTCACAGTCGAGCCGGTGCGCGCGACGCACTCGAAGATCTGAAGGCTACGGATGGAGACCCTTTGCTTGCTGATGCGTTCAGGTTTCATTTGTCCGGCCCGTGCTCCATTTTTGGTTCGCTCCGTTCTTTCAACCTATACAGCGGAGATGCTGCGCAGGACAGGACTTCGTTGCTACCGGGACATCGTGACAGCTGCTGCACTGCTTTTCCTGGCGCTGGGAATGTTGCTCCTCACTTGGGAAGTGGCTGAGGCAAAACCGCCCGGTGCTTCGTTCTATGATGACACGCCAGCGGCAGCGGCGCGGCCTGCGGGCACGCTGCTGAAGGCCGAGCCTCTCACGTTGCCGCCACTCTACCGGGCCCGGGCGTGGCGCATTCTTTACGGCACACGCGATTACGCCGGGCGGCCGCTGGTGAGTTCCGGGATGGTGGTGATCTCCACCGTGCCGCAGAAGCAGGCGGGCCTACGCAAGATCGTGGCTTGGGCGCACCCGACGACGGGAACGCAGCGGGCCTGCGCGCCGACACTCACGCCGCTCCCGCACAAGACCATCCTCGGCGTCAATGAGTTCGTCAGTCTCGGCTATGCCGTGGTGGCGACGGACTATCCGGGTCTCGGCACGCCGGGTCCCACCGGCTACCTCGTCGGAAAGGGACAGGCCTATGCGCTGCTTGATGCGGTGATAGCGATGCAGCAACTGCCCAACACAGGCACGGGCCGGGACGTGATCCTGTGGGGCTATTCCCAGGGTGGGCATGCGGCGCTGTTTGCTTCGCTTGTGGCTGAGCGCTACGCGCCGGCCCTCAACATCAAGGGCGTGGCGACGATAGCACCGCCGACGGATTTGCGGCGGCTCCTCCTCGCCAATATCGGATCCGTCGAGGGCCGCGTGCTGGCGGCTTTCACACTGCAGTCCTGGGCGGTGAAATACGGGCTGTCACTTCGCACCATCGCCGATGGCAATTCGCTATCGGCGGTGCTGGCCATCAATGGACTGTGCATCGACACGGTGTCAGGGCAGGTGGGCGTGCTGAAGGCGCAGAAGAAACTCGGCAAGCAGTTCCTGCTCCATGATCCGGGAACAGTGCCGGGCTGGAGCTCCGCGCTCAGCGACAACAGCCTGACGGTGTTGGGCACGGACACACCCGCCCTCATCATCCAGGGTGACCGCGACGACATCGTGCGGCCACAGGTGACGACCGACACCTTCCGCGCCAGTTGCCGCGCGGGTACGAAAATCAAATATGTGTCGCTTCCGGGCCGGGGCCATACCACGGCGCCGCAGTTCGGCGTCGCCACCGCCGTCTCGTGGATTGCCGACCGCTTCGCAGGACTGCCCGCGCCGTCATCCTGCCGCTGACGCGGATGCCGGCAAGGCGGCCGTCTTCCACAGGTGGACGCGCAAGCCGCCATGCAGGACGGTGAGTGGCTTGCCGCGAAAGTGCAGTCCGGTGGCACGCGCCAGCGTGGCGTCGGTCGTGAAGAGGCCGACACGCCAGCCGCCGAAGCGTTCGCGCAGCACGCGGCCCAGCGTTGCATAGAGATCGAGGAGCGGGGCCTTGTCGCCGATCCGCAAGCCGTACGGCGGATTGATCATCACCAGTCCGGGCGGACCCTCGGGGCGCATCACCTCGCTCACGGGCTTGCAGGTGAAGGATGTGACATCGGCCACACCGGCGCGGGCGGCATTTTCGGTGGAGGCGCGGACGGCGCCCGCATCACGGTCGGAGCCGGTGAAGCGCGGGGGTTCTCCGCTGCGGTGGAGCGGACTGTTCTTCAATGACTGGAAGCGCACGGCATCGAAGGTGGCGAGGTGTTCGAAGGCGAAGGCGCGATTGCGGCCGGGCTTCAATCCCGTGGCCCATTCCGCGGCCTCGATGACGAAGGTCCCCGAGCCACACATGGGATCAAGCACGGGTTCGCGGCCTGTGTATCCGCATTCACGCAGCAGCAAAGCGGCCATGGTTTCACGCAGCGGCGCCTTTGCCATGGCTTGCTTCGAGCCGCGCTTGTGCAGAAGTCCGCCTGAGGTATCGACGCTGATCGTGCACAGGTCCTTCTCGATCCGCGCCTTCACCACGATCACCGCATCTTCAGTGATGGGAGCGCCGCCTTCTTCCGCGATGGCGGTGGCGATGCGCTGGGCGGCGGCGCCGCTGTGATAGATCTTCGACTTGCGGCAGGTGGCCTCAACCGCGACGGGGATGCCGGGGCGCAAGATGGTCTTCCAGGGAAAGGCGCGGGCGCGCTTGTCCAGTTGCGCGAGATGGGCGGCGTGGAAGCTGCCGATGCGGGCGAGCACACGGCTTGCGCCCCGCAATTCCAGATTGGCACGCCAGACATCTGGCCATGTGCCGGAGAGCGTGACGCCGCCCGTCTCGCGTGAGACAACGGCAAAACCCGCTGCGCGGGCCTCTGCTTCGAGGGCCTGTTCGAGGCCGGGGATGGCCACAAGAAAGATGGGGAAGGGTTCGGCGTTCATCAGGATAATGGGCGTCCGGGCATCAGACCGGGGCGCTGGCCTTTCGCTTGCGGCGGCGCAGAATGATGCGCCAGGCCACGACGATGAAAACGAGGGCTGCGATGGCGGCCAGCACGGGTGCAAGCATCGCCAGCACTGTCATGATGATGGCGCCGATGATTTCGCCCGTGGCCAGCACATGATTGCCCAATCCGCCCGTGAGGACGGTGGAGCCTCCACGCAGGATGGTGGTGGCGCCCTGGGTTGCCGCCGCAGCGCCGCCGCCCGCGATGATGGCGAGAGTCCACTTCATCATGGGCGGAAAGTCCGACATGACGGCGGCCGAAATGGCGATGCCGGCGCCCACCGCCGTGGGGCCTGCCAAACCATCCAGCAGGTTGTCGAGCACGGGAACATAGTAGGCGATGATCTCTGTTACCGCCGCCACGGCGAACATCAGGAGTGCAGGTGTCGAGGCAACCCAGCTGAAGTCCTGCGACACCGGCAGGTAGCCCGCCTTCACGGCCAAGCCCATCAGCAGCAGGGGCAGGAACACACGGAAGCCAGCCGCCGCCGCAAGCCCGACGCCGAGCGCCACGGGAAGCACATATGCCAGAAGATCGGTCATTGTCCCTTCATAGCAAAGCCTTTCCGAAGCCGGGAGAAGAAAGCCGCGCTTGACGATGACGTGGAATTTATGTTCTATAGAAAAATCATCAGGAATAATAATTCCACCTCGCGGTGGTCTGACCGGGCGAGGGAAGACGTTGAACTCGGTTTTGCTTTGGCTGATAGAACCCGCGCATGAACACCATATCCAGAATCGTCATCATCGGCGCCGGCATGGCTGGCGCCCGGGCTGTCATCAACTTGCGCGCCAACAACTATGAAGGCGCCATCACGCTGGTCGGCGATGAGGCGCTGATGCCCTACGACAGGCCACCTCTCTCCAAGGCTTCCATTCTCGCTGATGCCGACCCGGAACCCGTGTGGCTGCTGGATGAGGGCATCGCGCAATCCCTCAAGGCCGAGGTCATCAAGGGTGTCGCTGCCACGGCGATCGACCGAGCGGCCAAGCAGGTGACGCTCAGCGACGGCCGCCGCCTTCCCTATGACAAGCTGCTCATCGCCACGGGTGCGAAGCCGCGCCGCCTGCCCATTCCCGGTGGTGAGCACGCGCTGCTGCTGCGCAACCAGGAGGACATGATCCTGCTGCGGCAGCGCTTCAAGCCGGGCAAGTCGGTCGTCATCATCGGTGGCGGGTT
>CALMLK010000375.1 GCA_937868035.1 uncultured Alphaproteobacteria bacterium | reverse complement strand
GCCGAGGAGCTGGTGGCGCAGTTCGCTGTGGATCACGGCATTCCCATCACCGAGACCATTGCCGGAAAATCGACGGTGCCGCATGATCATCCCGCCTATGCCGGTCCCATCGGTATCGTGGGCTCGACGTCGGCCAACGCACTTGCGGCGGACGCCGATGTGATCGTCGCCATCGGGACGCGGCTCATGGACTTCACCACGGGATCGTGGACGCTGTTCCACCAGGAGTCAAAGTTCATCTCCATCAACACGGCGCGCTGGGATGCCACCAAGCACCGCGCGCTGGCCGTGGTTGGCGATGCAAAGGAAACGGTGGAAGAGCTGGCGGCAGCCCTGAAGGGCTGGAAGGTTGAAGCCGCGTGGACCAAGAAAGCCAAATCTCTCATGGCGGAGTGGAACACAGCGCTCGATGGCTACCAGAAGCCGACCAACGCGCCTGTGCCGACATACGCGCAAGTGGTTGGCGTGGTGAACAAGAAGGCGGAGCCGCGCGACTACATGCTCACCGCCGCCGGCGGATTGCCCGGCGAGACGATGAAGAACTGGCGCTGCAAGACCACGAATTCCTACGACCTGGAGTTCGGCTTCTCCTGCATGGGCTATGAGATTGCGGGTGGCTGGGGCGCCAAGATGGCGGACCCGACGCGCGATGTCATCGTCATGGTGGGCGATGGCTCCTACATGCTGATGAACTCTGACATCTATTCATCGGTGCTGACCGGCCACAAGCTCATCGTCATCGTGTGTGACAATGGCGGCTATGCGGTGATCAGCCGGCTGCAGCAGTTCAAGGGAACCCCCGGCTTCAACAACCTGTTGAAGGATTGCAAGACGGCGATCGAGCCCTTCAGCGTGGATTTTGTGAAGCACGCGGAATCTATGGGCGCCTATGCCCGCAAGGTGAACAGCCTTGCCGAACTGGAGCAGGCCATGGACTGGGCCAAGGGCAATGACCGGACGACGGTGATCTCCATTGTCTCGGACGCCTACACGTGGACGCCGGGCGATGCCCTGTGGGACGTGGGCGTGCCGCAGGTGTCGTCGCGCGATGCGGTGAATGACAGCGCCAAATACCAGGCTGACGTGCGCTCGAAGCAGCGCGTCGGCGTGTAACCGCAACGGGCAGAGAGCATGATGAAAGAGATCGGCATTGGATTGATCGGAACCGGCTTCATGGGCAAGGCCCATGCCATTGCCTATCGCACCGCCCTCTCGGCCTTTCCGGACATCCCCACGCCACGGCTGGTTGCGGTGGCGGATGTGAATGGAGAGGCGGCAAAGAAGGCGGCGCATCAATATGGCTTCGAAGCCGCAACCGGGGACTGGAAACAGCTGATCGCCAACCCGGCGGTGCAGGTCGTCTCGATCACCACGCCCAATTCCTTGCACAAGGAAATGGCGCTTGCGGCCATCGCCGCAGGCAAGCACGTGCATTGCGAAAAACCCCTGTCGCCCACGCTGGCCGACTCCCTCGAAATGGTGAAGGCGGCCGAAGCGAAGGGTGTTTGCACGCAGGTGGGCTTCAACTACATCAAGAACCCGCTGCTCAAGCTGGCGCGGCAGATGGTGGAGGCCGGCGAACTGGGTGAGATCACAGGGTTCCGCGGCATTCACGCGGAAGACTACATGCATGATCCGCAAAGCCCATGGACGTGGCGGATCGATCCGTCGGGCGGGCCTGGTGTGATCGCGGATCTCGGCTCGCACATCATCGGCATGGCGCGCTTCCTGCTGGGCGACATTGCCGAAGTGAGCGCTGATGTGCGGACGGTCATCAAGCAGCGTCCGGTGGCGCGGGGCGCGAAGGAAACGAAGCCTGTCGAGGTCGACGACGTGGCACGCCTTCTCGTGCAGTTCGGCCGTGGCTGCGGTGGCACCATCGAGGCGAACTGGATTCAGACGGGCCGCAAGATGCAGTTGGGCTTCGAACTCACGGGCGAGAAGGGAAGTCTCGTGTTCACGCAGGAACGCCTCAACGAACTGCTCTACTACAAGGCGGGTGGCGAGGCACGTCACATGGGGTTCACGCGGATCGAGGCCGGCCCGCAGCATGAACCTTATGGCGGCTTCTGCGTGGCGGGTGGCCACCAGCTTGGCTTCAACGACCTCAAGACCATCGAGATGGCCGAATTCCTCGGCGGCATTGCCAAGGGAAAGAGCACAGGACCCGATTTCCGCGAGGCCTACGAGATCCAGAAGGTTGTGGACGCCGCGATCGTGTCGTCGAAGCAACGGAACTGGATCAAGGTCTGACGCTTTCGTCCGGCCCCGCCGCAAACGGCCCGATCTGTGAGCGAGAAGAGCCGCGAGGAGATTGCCGATCTCATGGCCGGCGGTGAGACGATGGCGGATTGGAATCACAGATCGAAAACGATATGGCTGGCCATGACGGCCATTCGCCTCCGGCGCATGGCTGACCGCAAGCGGGGATGGAATTCCGATGACGCAATGGATTGACGCATGTGGTGTCTCTGATGTGGATGCGGAAGACGTGATCCGCTTCGACCGCAGAGGCCGCACCTTTGCCATCTCCCGTTCGCCGGATGACACCTTCCATGCAACGGACGGGTTGTGCACCCACGAGAAAATCCATCTGGCAGATGGTCTTGTATGGACGACACAATCGCATGTCCCCAGCACAATGGCCGCTTCAACTACAAAACAGGCGACGCGCCCGGCGCGCCTGTCTGCATCAACCTCAAGACCTATGCGGTCCGGATCGAGAACGGCCGCGTGATGATCGGAATCTGACCATGACCTCTCCATTCCAACTCGCTGCCTGTGCCGAAATGCTCTGGCGCGACAAGCCGATTGACTGGCGGGCCAGCCGCCTGAAAGACCTGGGCTTCGGCGTGGGGCTTTGGAACTGGCCGGCCCACGATCTCGCCAAGCTGGAAAAGACCGGCGCCACCTTCACCATCATGAATGGCTATCTGCAGGGCCGCCTTGCCGATGCCGAAGGTGCGGAGATACTGCTCAAGTCGGCGCGTGAAACGGCGCAGGTGGGCAAGCGCCTGGGCGTGCACCGGCTCAACCTGCATGGCACGGGGCTGGGCGACGGCGGCATTCCCATCGCGCAGACGGACGTGGTGACGGGAGCCATGTGGCTCACGGCGCGCGATACGCTGAACCGCATCTGCGACATGGCCGAGGCGGAAGGTGTGACCTTCACATTGGAAAATCTCAACCTGCTGGATCACCCGGGTTGCCCGTTCGGCGCCACGGCGGATGTGCTGGCGCTGGTGTCGTCGGTGGACCGGCCGCAGCTTCGCATCAATCTCGATCTCTATCACACGCAAATCGGCGAGGGCGACCTGGTGCGCTGGTGCGAGAAGTGCCTGCCGTGGATCGGCGAAGTGCAGGTGGCCGACAATCCCGGACGCTGCGAACCCGGTACAGGAGAGATCAACTACCGGGGCGTGGCGCTGGCTTTGAAGAAAATGGGCTATCGCGGTCCCGTGGGGCTGGAGTCATTTGCGGCGGGCGATGCGGAAGATGCGCTGGCCGCCTTCCGGGCCGCCTTCACCGTCTAGGGCGTCGGCGGGTTACGCCTTTCACACATTTGCGGCAACGAAATCCATGCTGGCCTTCAGGGCGGTGGCGTGATCGGCGAGGTTCTGCACTTCGGCAGAGAAGGGTTCGAAGCTGAAGGGGCCTTTGTAGCCGGCGGCGATCAGGGTCCTGATCTGGGCGATGTTGCCCAGCCTGTCACCTTCATCCACCAGTACGCGATGGGCATCCAGCATGTCGTTCACCGCGACCTTCAGGTCACTGACGCCCGAGATGTGCACGAGCCCCGTCCATTCCGGATAGAACTGCATCTCACCACCGAGGTGATGATGGAAGGTGTCGTGCACCAGCTTGTAGACATCTTCGCCGCCCGCTTCGGTGATGGCGGACATGGCTTCCGCCTTGGTGCGCATGGAGGAGAAGTGGAAGCCGAGCGGTTCCACGAGGCCTGTGAGGCCATGGTCCTTGAGGATGGGGCGGATGGCCTTCAGGCCCGCGACGAGGCTTTCGCGCGGCACGGCCCTGCCTTCGTTGAGCGGGCACATGACGAGGGCCTTCGCGCCGCACTTGGCCGCGTAGGCTGCAAGTTTCGCCGTCTTGTCGGCCATGTCAGCGGACCAGACATTGAAGGGATAAAGGGCGTTGATGGTGATGATCTCCACGCCCGCCTTGTCCGCGGCGGCGCGCACCGCGTCGGGCGCTGTGGCATCGGCAATGGCAACGTCCTTCATGTCGTTGCGGATTTCGACCTCGGTGCAGCCGAGGGACTTCGCCATGGCGAAGAATTCCGCAAGCGACTGGCGCGGTGAAATGATGTGGTTCAGGGCAAAGCGCATGAAAGATCCTCAGGCGTAAAGAGATGGACGGACGGGAAGGTGATGGGAATAGCGGCATCCTTCCATACGGTTCAAGCCACGGCCAAGGAGAACATTCCGGTGATCGGCCATGTCGGTCTCGTACCGCATTTCTGCACCTGGACGGGTGGCGTCAAGGCCGTGGGAAAGACGGCTGCAAGCGCCATGCAGGTTTACGAACGCTGCAAGCGCTGCGAGGATGTTGGCGCCTTCGGTGTCGAGATCGAAGTCATGCCGCCGGATGATGTTCTGCCGCTATCGGCGCGTTCCACGGCGGGAGCCAAAGCGTTCCGCATAGAGCCAGGTGAATTCGGCGCCCAGCAGGAAAATCTGCGCGGAGTAATAGACCCACAGGATGATCGCGATCAGCGAACCCGCTGCGCCGAATCCCGACGTCACACCTGTCTTGCCGATGTAGAGACCGATCAGCAGCTTGCCGATGTTGAACAGGAGCGCCGTGACACCAGCGCCAATGATCACATCGCTCCAGGCGACGGAGACACGCGGGAGCAATTTGAAGAGCAGCGCAAAGAGCGCCGTGATGATCAGGAAGCTCACGGCAAAGTTGAGAACCTGCCAAATCAGTTCCACGGTATCGGACGGGGTGAACACCAACGTCTGCAAGGATGAGACCAGCGCACTGACAGCGAGCGACACCAGGAGCAGGAAGGCCACTGCCAGCAGGATTCCGAAGGTGAGCACGCGCCGGCGCAGCATGTTCCACAGTCCTGATTCCTGTGCACGCGCCGGTGCCTTCCAGATGCGGTCCATGGCGCCCTGCAATTCGGCAAAGACGCCGGTGGCGCCCAGGATGGTGAAGAACAGGCCGGTCAATGTTGCCAGCACGCCTTCATCAGGCCGGCTTGCACTTTGCACAAGGCCCTGCAAGGCAGTGGCGCCATCATCACCAACAAGGCTCCGCGCTTCGCCGAAGATGCGGTTTGCTGCCGCTTCCGCGCCGAAAAAGAAGCCCGCGATGGCGAGCACGATGATCAGCAGGGGGGCAATGGAGAAGATGGTGTAGTAGGCGATGGCGGCACCCATGCTGGCTGCACCGTCTGCATTCCATTTCAGCGCGGCGTCCCTCACCAGCGTCCACAAGCCCATCAGGCTGACGGATGATGGGCCGTGGCTGACGGTGCGAACGCGTTTGGTGTTCTTCCTCGGTTGCTGGGCCATGCTTCTGCTGCGGGAGTGATACTCTCTCCTGACAACGTATTTTCCCGTCCTCCGTTCCCGATCCCGTGCAGGAGGGTTTGGATCATGCGGCCGCGGCGGACACTTCTGCCTGGGCACGCGGCAGCATGGAGGGAGCCTGGCTGGCGAGAACCGCTTCCGTCTCGCCCGCCGTTTCGCGCCACGCGATGTTCAGGAGTTTCGCCTCGCCGATGCGCGGCGCAAGGCGGCGGGACATGTAGCGTTGCTGTGACGCCGTGAGCGGTGACAGACCGATCAACCCGACGATCGAGGCCTTGTCGTCCTGGTCGACGGTGATTCCCGGAAGAAGCACGTCCTGCGACAGCATGCGATGGGGAATGTGTTTCAGGCTCAGCAAAGCAGAGAACGCAAGTGTGGCGGCGAAATTGATGGGGCCGTGCGCGGGGATCAGGATGACGGGCGCATCCTTCCGGTCATAGTCGCCTTCCTCTGACCAGACTTCGTCCAACGTATCTGACAGTGTCTTGGCGATTTCCGTCGCCTTCTCCTTGGATATCTTGCCGCGCTTCACATCCTCGTCCGCCAGGGCGAGGGCGGGAACCACGACGGTTTCAAGGAACTCCACCAACTTGCCCTGCTGCTGGTAGCTGTCCGCGGCTTCGGCCGCCTCGACGCTGTCACCATTGAGCAGGCGTTGATAGAGGGCGTGGTCGGGACTCAGCACGGGTTCACTGCCGAACAGCACATCGAGGAATTTCATCGATTCGATATTGCGGCCGAGAACATGCAAGCCAATCGTGATCGGCGTTGCGAGAATGAGTCCGACCGGCCCCCAGAGCATGGCCCAGAAGGCGGCGGAGACAACGATGGCAGTTGAAGACACGCCCGTCATCCGGCCCAGGAAGATGGGTTCGAGAATGTGGCCAGCGGTCACCTCCGCGGCGATGACGATCCCTGCTACGAGGACCGGCAGGGTCCAGCCATCGCCCACGGCGAGGGCAATGATGATGGGAAAGATGGAGGCGATGAGGGTGCCCACGTAGGGTACAAAGCGCAGAAGCGTGGTGAGGATACCCCACAAGGGTGCGCCGGGAATGCCGAGCAGCAGCAGGGCCGTGCCGATGAAGGTGCCCACGCCGGTGTTGATTGCCAACTGGCCGAGAAAGAGCCGGCTCAGTCTCTTGCCGCCTTCATCCAGCGCCGCCGTTGTGCGGTGAAGGTCGCGCGTGCCTGCGAGCCCGATCAACCTGTCACGCAGGTCTTCGCGATTGAAAAGAATGAACGACAGCATGAGGACGACAATCACCACTTGCACGATGGGGTGAACCACCATGGACACGACCGTGATGATGGGACCCAGCGGCCCGAACCGCGTCTCCGTCACCTCGACGGGAATGGGCGTGCGGTTCTCGGCCGTGCTGGGCAAGACGCTCGCATCATTTTTTTCCAGCTCGACCTGCAGGCCCTTGATCACGAGGGCGGCCTTTTCCAGCGCCACGCCTTTGCTGGTGAAAATCTTGATTGAACGCGCCTTCTCCCGGAGGCTTGCTTCATAGCGGGGCAGATCGGCGGCGAGGTTCGTCAAGGTCCGCCCGACAAAAAGGGTTACGGCCCCACTCACCACCACGAGCAGAGCGACCACAAGGATAATGGACACCGACCTCGGAAGGCCGGTGCGCATGAGCAGGCGTATGAGAGGCGTGAGGAGAATGGCGAGCAGAACCGCAATGGCGATGGGGATCAGCACATCGCGGGCGAAGTAGAGGATGGTGCACAACACCACAAAGGTTGCGAGACGAAAGAACAGGACTTCGCTGGCGCTGCCTTCATCAAGGCTTTTGCGCAATACGGTGACTGGAAGCGGCTTCATTCCCCTGCACTTTCCCCCGGCCCCATTTCATCATGATGGGGCGGACCCGTCATAACGCGCGCCCGCGCCGTAGGTTCCGCCAATGGATGAGGGGCGCTCATTTTTGTTCCGCACTCGCCCGCAAGGAATGGAACCTTTGAGTGCGCGGGACATTACCTGTGCATGCTGCGGGTGTGGAACACATATCGCTCAACGTTGTGCGCAGGCGGCCTCGCCTTGATGTTGGGGCAGGCCGGGTTGGCGCATGCCTCGCCCATGGCTGATTTCACGCGGGCGATGCAGCGGATTGACCGGCAGATCTGTGCGCGTCTCAAGGATTCGAAGTGCGGCAACCGCGCGGCGCGTCCCGCTGTTCTTAAGAAGCGGGCTACCGCCAAGCGGGTGGCGCCGGTCAAGGTTGTGCGGCCCCAGGCGTTCGGTGCTGGAGCAATCGAAGCCTCTCCCATCCTTCCCCGTTTGAAGCCGTCCCGGATTGCATCGGCAGAAGCCGTGGATGTTTCCCCGGTGATTCCGAAGCTGAAACCTGCCAAAATTCTCGCGCACGACCAGGTGGCTGTCTCACCTGTTGCGCCAGCTAGACAGGTGAGCCCGCCGCCCGCCGTCAAGCTGAAACCGGAGCGCAAGGTGGCCATGGCGCCTTCGCCGGTCCGGCATCCGGCTGATCCCTCACTTGCAAACCCGATGCCCGATGGCACCCTGGCAGGAGAACGTTGTCTCGCACAGCTGGCGGCATTGAACGTGCGTTTTTCACAGGGGATCACGCCCGTTTCCTCAAGTGCCTGCTCGGTTTATGAGGCGGTCACGCTCACCTCGATGACAGTCGCTGGCACGGAGGTGAAATTTCCGGACAAACCACTGCTCACCTGCGGGTTTGCGGCGCGCTTTGCCTCGTGGATTGCAGACCAGGCCGCACCTGCTGCAAAAGTCTCGACGGGCTCCTCACTGAAAGCGGTGGGCACCGGCCCGGGCTATCAGTGCCGTGGCCGCAACGGCGACAACAGTGCGAAGCTCAGCGAACATGCCTTCGGCAATGCCGTCGACATCGAGTATCTCGGACTGTCAGATGGCCGCAAGGTTCATGTCGAATCTTCCGCGCTCTCAACCGCCATGGATGCCTCGTTCCTGAACACGCTGCGGGGAGAGGGCTGCACCTATTTCACCACGGTGCTCGGGCCTGGCACGAACGCTGCCCACGCCCATCACTTCCACTTCGATCTGGAACGGCGCGGGAAGAAGGGAAATCATAAGCTTTGCCAATGAGACTCATCATGGATCGCGGTGCGATCGAGTTTCGGGACGCACGGCGATTCCCATCGCAGGACGCATTCGTGCCGGACTGTTTCAGGCTGTGGCGCAGAGGCGTTGGAACGGCGTAATGGCAATCTTTGGTCTTGGGAAACTCGGGACGGCCGTGCGGTCGGTGTCACCTGTGCGGGGGGCCACTCCACCATCCACGATCGCACCCGCGACCGCGATTCTCTTCTTCGTGGGCTTGAGCGCACTGCTGGTGATCATCGGCACGACGACGTGGCTGAGCAAGAGGTCCGAATCCTATTTCACGGAAATCGCGCGCATCCGCGATTTCCGGAGTGCGATCCTGGAGTTGCGCGCCGCCGTTCAAGCGGCGGAGACGAGCCAGCGTGGTTATCTTCTCACCGAAAACGAAATTTATCTGTCCCCATTCGGACTTGAGAAGAACAAGGCCAACCGCAACCTCGGCCTGCTGGTGAAATACGTTCCCGCGGCCTCGCAACAGGACCTGTCGCTGTCCCGCCTGCGAGCTGTCGTCCAGCAAAAATTTGCGGAGATGGAAGAGACAATCAAACTGAAGCGTGCCCACCGGGACGCTGACGTTGCGCTCCTGCTCAAAACCAACAGGGGCAAACGTCTCACGGATGAATCGAATATCTATTTTGGCGGATTGGCTGCCTATGCGGACCAGCTGCTGTTCCGGGTATCGGAAGAGCAGGGCCAGAACTTCCTGCTGCTGCAAGTCGTGTCGTTTGTTGGCGGTATCATCATCATTTTCGTGACCGCCGCGGCGGCCATGTTCAGTTCGAGGTATACGCGCATGATTTCCAGGTCGCGGGACGAGGTGAACCGGCTGAACTCCAGTCTTGAACTGCGTGTGCGGGAACGCACGGCGCATCTGGCGCAGCTGAACGAGGAGGTGCGCCGCTTCGCCTACATCGTGACGCACGATCTGCGCGCACCCCTCGTCAACATCATGGGCTTCACGCGGGAAATCGAGGAGAGCGTTGCCGACATCCGGCCCGTCCTTGGTTCCGCGCCGCAGACGCAAGACGACCTTGAAAAGGCGGCAGTGTCGCTGAACCGTGACATTCCCGAAGCGATTTCATTCATCCAAAGCTCAACCCAAAAGATGGACGCATTGATCAACGCCATCCTGAAGTTGTCACGCGAGGGACAGCGCAAACTGAACGTCGTGCCGATTGATCTTCTCTCGGGATCGCAGAAGGCCATTGCCGCGCTTCAGCACCGGCTGAACGAATCCGGTGGGCAGGTGCGCTTCGACCTGAAGGTAAAGACCATCGTCACGGACCGGATTTCATTCGAGCAGATCATCGGAAACCTGCTGGACAACGCCATCAAATACAGATCGAAAGACCGGGTTCTGGATATCCGCATTGCAAGCCGTCCCGTGGGCTACGAGCGCATGGCGATCGAGATAACAGACAATGGCCGCGGCATTGCTGCGGAGGACAGGGAGCGCGTCTTTGAGTTGTTCCGCCGTTCCGGCACACTTGACCAGGCGGGGGAAGGCATCGGCCTTGCGCATGTGCGCGCGCTGGTGCGGAACCTCGGCGGGGAGATCACGCTTGCGTCGCAGTTCGGCCTCGGTACAACATTCACCATTGAAATGCCCGTCACGCACAGACAGGCGGAGGTTTTCTCGCAATGAACAGAAACACGGCTCCCGTCGCCATCGTGATGATCGAAGATGACGAAGGTCATTCGCGGCTGATCGAGAAGAACATCCGCAGGGCGGGCGTCAACAACGAGATCATGGCGTTTTCAACCGGCGGGGCCGCCATGGATTTCCTGTTCAGTGGCGGCAAGGACGGTGCTGCCCATGCCAACCGGCAACTCCTGGTCCTGCTCGATCTCAATCTTCCCGATACGTCGGGGATCACCATCCTGGAACGTATCAAGAGCGATCCGCACCTGAAGCGGACACCCGTCATCATTCTCACGACGACGGATGACCAGGAGGAAATCAAGCGCTGCTATGATCTCGGCGCCAATGCCTATGTGACAAAGCCGCTGAACTACGAAGGGTTCGCCAAGGCAATCCAGCAACTCGGACTGTTCATCTCAATCGTCAAGGTTCCCGAGAATTGATGGCACGCTGATGTCGATCCAGATTCTCTATGTCGATGATGATGCCGCGCTGGTTCGCCTGGTCGAACGCTTCTTCAACAGGCACGGCTTCACCATCGTACACGCCAGCGCCATCGATCACGCGACGGAGCTTCTGGCGAAGCAGCCCATCAGCGTGATCGCGCTTGATCATCACCTGCCGGAAGGTGACGGGTTGCAGTTCATGGCCCGCATCGCGACCATGCCCGACATGCCGCCAGTCGTCTACGTGACGGGCTCGTCGGACATGAATGTGGCCGTTGCTGCGCTGAAGGCGGGTGCGACGGACTTTGTGCCGAAGAGTATCGGCAATGATTTTCTTGAACTGCTCAAGGCGGCGGTGGAACAGGCACTCGAAAAGGCCCGGTTCAAGAGTGAAAAGGAAGCGGCAGAGCGGGAAGTCCGCGCGGCGCGTGACAGGGCGGAGATGCTGGTGCGGGAAGTCAATCACCGCGTCGCGAACAGCCTGGCGCTGGTCAGCGCCATGGTCAACCTGCAGCTCAGCGCCATCACCGACGAGGCGGGACGGAACGCGCTCACGGAGATGCAGAACCGTCTCTTCGCGGTCTCCATGGTCCACAAGCGGCTCTACACATCACAATCCGTGGGCACCGTCGAACTGCATGACTACGTGTCGGGATTGCTCGATCACCTGCGCGCCACGATGGGCGGTCAGGGGCGCGGTGAACTCCATGCCGAGTTGGAGCCGCTGTTGTGCGCAACCGACTATGCCATCAACCTTGGAGTCATCGTCACCGAATGGGTGACGAACGCCTACAAATACGCCTATCCCCAGGGCGGAGGTGCCATCCGGGTGTCGCTGCGCTCGCTTCCCGATGAGCGCGGCGAGTTGATTGTCGAAGATGACGGCATCGGTTTCGATACGGAGAACCCCATGAAGGGAACAGGCCTCGGCACACGCCTGGCGAGGGCCATGGCACAATCCATGGATGGGCACATCGACCTGATCTCCCGCGATCATGGTGCCGCTCTCCGCCTGACCTTTTCACTGAGGCGCCCGTCACCGCATGGATGAAAACCGCAGCAGCTCCCGAATTCGCTTCGCCTTCGCCGCGGCAGTGATGGGCGCGGCGGTGACGTGTGTTGCCGTGAGGCCCGTGCAGGCAGATGACGCCACGCGTGCGGGCATCGTCACAGCCGTGAAGCTCCCTCCCTTCGAAGACGGAGCGCCACCGTGTACCGCACCTCCCGGGCTTTCCCGGTCCCTCGTATTTCTGCAGGACAATTCGCGGGAGTTCATGCAGGGCACGGCGGCGGGACTGAAACTTGCCGCCGCAGACCGCAATCTCGCCTTTTCCATTCGCCTGGCGAACAATGATCCGGCGCACATGACCGCGGATGTGGACAGCCTTATCGCGGAGAAGGTGGGGGGAGCCGTGGTGGCACCCATCGATCCCGATGGCCTGGCGCCGCACCTGATCGATTTCATGCGAGGCGGGAGCTACGTGGGAGCCATCGTGCCACCGCCCGCCACCACGATCCTCAACGCGCCGCAATACAAGACCGGTCAGGTGCTTGCCAAAGTTGCGGCGGACTACATTGCCGATCACTACAAGGAAGGCGCCAACGTCGTCTTGCTGACGCACGATACCAACCAGTTTCTCGCCGCCCGCTTCGATGCGATGCGCGACATGCTGGGCGCATTGCCCACGGTCAACATCATCGCTGACATCTCGCCCGAAACAGTGGACAAGGCGGGCGGCTACGCGACGATGAAGCTCATCCTGATGGCGAACCCGCGCGTTGATGTGGTGCTCGGCGCTGATACGGTGGTGCTCGGCGCCTTGAAGGCCTTGCGTGAAGCCGGAATGGCGCGCAGTGACCAGTTTCTCGGCGGCATTGATGGCGAGCCGGAGGCGGTCGCCGAAGTCAAATCCGGAACAGGTCCCTACAAGGCCACGATCAGTCTGAACTCACCGGTCTTTGCCTATGCCATGGGGCAGCATGCGGCGGACTGGCTGGAGGGCAAGCGCATTCCCCAGGCGATGGATGTGCTGCCTGTCGCCCTCAGCAAGGACACGGTTGCCGATTTTGAAAAGGATATGGCCGATCCGCGCTCGGTTTACGAAGACCGGGAGCGCCGCGGCCGGTATCTGCAAATGTACGGCAGCATCTGCTACGACACGCGCGACACCTTCCTGAATTTTCCCTGGTCCTCGGAACGCTGAGGCAGCACTCCGGGTGGCTGCCTGCTCCGGCTAGATCATTGCCGGGGTACAGGCACAGATGACCACGGCCGTGGTCTTGCCGACGTTGGTGAGGCGGTAGGGCTGACGGCCGATGAGCTGATAGCCGCCGCCGGCAGAGATCCGGTTCTTCCTGCCGTCCACCTCCACTTCAACGACACCACTCACCACCACGGCCGCCGTCTCGCCATCATGGGCCAGCGGCTCGTTGCCCGTGCCCGCGCCGGGCTTGTAGCGTTCAATGAAGACCTGCAGTTTCTTGTCACGCCGCTCGCTGCCCAGCACGCGAAGGTCAGCGGCACCGCGCGTCACGACCGCGAGGTCACCCGCCTGATAGAAGAGCACGTTCTGTTGCGAAACCGGCAGCGCGAAGAAATCGGCAATCGAGATCGGGATGGCGGAGAGAATGCGGTGCAACGAGGCGAGCGACGGCGCGTGGGCTTCCTGCTCGATCAGCGAAACGGTGGCATTGGTGACGCCAGCCTGCTTGGCCAACTGGCGCTGCGTGAGGCCCGCCGCCTCGCGGACGGCCCGCAGGCGCGCGCCCACCGCGAGATTGCTGGCGCGGTCACGGGAGGGGGAATGTGCCTTCTTCTTCGGCTTCGCCTTCTTCGCGGCAGTGCTGCCCCGCTTCACGGCTGACGTTGTCCCGGTCAATCCCGTCACTCCCAAATCAAAGCCATCAATAGGGTGTTGCGGCGCAACGTCAACCCTGGGTCCGCTGATTTCCGGCATGTCTTGCCGTGTTAAATATATTGTGCCATGTTCTAAAAAAATTGAACACCACAAAAACGGGGATACGCCATGACGACGCTCCAGGAATTCAAGCGCCTTGCCGGCAAGCTGTTCATCGATGGCAGCTTCCGGCAGAGCAAGGCCACGGCCATGTTCGATATCGTGGAGCCTGCGACCGAGGACGTCATCGGCCAGGTCGCGGATGCTACGGATGAGGAAGTCGATGAGGCGATCGAGATCGCTGCCCGTGCCCGCAAGACCTGGAACGCCAATGACGCCCGCCGCCGCGCCGTCATCCTGCACGACATCGCCGCGGTGATCCGGCGCGACAAGGCGCTCTATGCCGAGTACCTGACGCGCGAGGAAGGCAAGCCTTTCAAGGAATCTGTCGATGAAGTGTCGTGGTGCGCCACGGCCATCGACTATTATGCCGAACTGGCCCGCCACGAGCAGGGCCGTATCGCGGGCAGCACCGTGCCGGGGCAATTCCATTTCAGCATCAAGGAGCCGCTGGGCACGATTGTCATCATCCTGCCGTTCAACTATCCGCTCGTGCTGCTGTGCTGGGAGGCCGCGGCGGCGCTTGCCGCCGGCAATGCCGTCATCGTCAAGCCGCATGAGCAGACGAGTGTGACCACGCTCAAGTTCATGGAGCTGTTCAAGGGTCTTCCCAATGGCCTGCTGCAGGTGGTCACGGGCGGTGCACGTGTTGGCCAGCGGCTGATTTCCAGCCACAACACCCATGGCGTCGCCTACACCGGTTCGGTGAGCGTGGGGCAGGCGGTGGCCCGCACCTGCGCGGAGAGTTTCAAGCCGTGCCTGATCGAGGCATCGGGCAATGATCCCTTCATCGTCATGCCGTCGGCTCCCATGGAGCAGGCGGTGCGCGGGGCCGCCTTTGCGGCCTATCTCAACTGCGGCCAGGTGTGCACGTCGGCGGAGCGCTTCTACGTGCACCAGGACATCTATGACGAATTCGCCCGCCGCCTTGCCGACGAGGCGAAGAAGCTGCGGGTGGGCAATGGTCTTGATCTCGTTGACATGGGACCCATGGCGACGCGCAAGCAGCGCGACCGTTTCGAAGGCATGATGGCGAAGGCGCGCCAGCAGGGCGCAAAGGTTGCTGCCGGTGGCGGACGGCCTGCGGGCCTCAATCGCGGCTGGTTCGTGGAGCCGACCGTTCTCACCGACGTGACGCCCGACATGGAAATCCTGAACGACGAGCCCTTCGGCCCCGTTGCACCCTTGTGCCGCGTGAAGGATTTCGACGAGGCGATCACGCTTGCCAACCGCTCGCGCTTCGGGCTGGGCGGGAATATCTATACGCTCGACAGCGACGAGATCTTCCGTTCGGTGCGCGAGGTGCAGTCGGGCATTCTCTGGATCAATGCGCCGCTTCTGGACAATGATGCCCTGCCCTTCGGTGGACGCAAACTCTCCGGCACGGGCCGCCAGCTTGGCCCGGAGGGCCTGTCGCAATTCCAGAACACCAAGTTCGTGATGATTGATCCCAAGGCGGAGAACCAGGATTTCTGGTGGTTCCCCTACGCCAAAGAGGAAAGCTACAAAGGCTGAAGGTCGGGGGAGACAGGCATGGCGGGGAGAAGACAGTGGTGAACACGGACATTCCTTCACGGGCGGACGTCGTCATCGTGGGCGGCGGCGTGGCGGGCGCCTCGATTGCCTATCACCTCACCAAGATCGGCATCACGGATGTCGTGCTGTGCGAGCGCAAGCAACTGACCTGCGGCACGACATGGCATGCGGCGGGCCTGGTGACGCAGTTGCGTGCCACGCGCCGCATGACGGAGCTTGCCAAATACACGGGCGAACTCTTCGGCACGCTGGAGGCGGAAACGGGGCAGGCCACGGGCTTCAAGCGCAATGGCTCGCTTCGCGTGGCCAACACGCCGGCACGTTATGAGGAACTGGCGCGCGGTGCCTCCATGGGACGGAATTTCGGGCTGCCGGTGGAGCCCGTGTCGCCCGGTGAAATCAAGGAGCGCTGGTCGCCGATCAGCACGGAGGGGATCGTCGGCGGATTCTGGTTCCCGCATGATGGCCAGGTGAACCCTGCCGATGTGACCATGGCCTATGCCAAGGGCGCCCGCACCCGGGGTGCCCGCATCCTCGAACATACGGCTGTCACGAAGATCATCGTGGAGCAGGGCCGGGCTGCGGGTGTGATGACCGGCAAG
>CALMLK010000374.1 GCA_937868035.1 uncultured Alphaproteobacteria bacterium | reverse complement strand
GCCAGCACGCGCCCGACCGGATCAGGCAGCGCCGCGATCTCCTCAAGTCCCTTGGCCATTGCCTCCAGACGGTCCGGCGTGAGCTTCAGCCTGTCTGCGAATGAGGCCTTCAGATCCTTGCGCGCGGCCTGTTCCATGTCCCTGCCATTGGCGGCGAGAATGCTGTTGGCGTTGCGCCGCAACGCCGCAGCCATGGCCGCCAGAGCCGCATTCTTCTGCTCCGCCGGCGCAAGCGCCAGCGACGCGGCGGCGGCACGCGCCTTGCGGCCGAGTGCCAGCATGTCACTCTCCATCGCCGCCTCCCGTCATCATCACAAGGTCGTCGCGATGGATGATCTCGTCACGCCCCGAAATGCCGAGCACCTTCTCGATTTCCGACGACTTGCGGCCCTTGATGCGCTGGGCATCGCTGCTGTCATAGGTGACGAGACCACGGGCGATCTCCTGTCCGTCCGCGCCCGCGACACTCACCGTATCGCCGCGCGAGAAACTGCCGAGGATTTCCTTGACGCCTGCTGGCAGCAGGCTCTTGCCCTTGAGCAAGGCGGCCTTGGCACCATCATCGATCGTGAGCCTTCCCGTGGGCTGCAATGTGCCCGCGATCCAGCGCTTGCGCGATTGCAGTGGCGTGGCCTCGGCCACGAACCACGTCACCCGCTCACCGTCGCGGATACGCCGCAAGGGATGTTCCACATGGCCGGAGGCGATGACCATGTTGCACCCGGCTCCGAGCGCGATCCTGGCCGCATCGATCTTGGTGATCATGCCGCCCGAACCCACACCCGACACGGGCTTGCCGGCCATTGCCTCGACCTCAGGGGTGATGGCGCGCACTTCCGGAATGAACACCGCCCCCTTCTGGTTGGGTGGCGCGGAGTAGAGCCCGTCGATGTCGGAGAGCAGCACAAGGCAATCCGCCGACATCATGGAGGCCACGCGCGCCGCCAGCCGGTCATTGTCGCCGTAGCGGATTTCCGTTGTCGCCACCGTATCGTTTTCGTTGATGACGGGAACCGCCCCCTGGGCCAGCAGCGTTCCCAGGGTGGCGCGGCCATTGAGATAGCGCCGCCGCTCTTCGGTGTCGTTGAGCGTCACCAGCACCTGCGCCGCAACGATATTCCGTGCACGGAGCGCTTCCGCCCAGGCCTGAGCCAGCGCGATCTGGCCCACGGCGGCGGCGGCCTGTTTCTGCGGCAGGTCGAGCTTGCCCTTGGGCAGGCCCAGCGTGCGCCGCCCCAGCGCGATGGCCCCGGAGGAAACCAGGATGACGTCGGCCCCCTTCACCCGCAGGTCGGCGATGTCATCGACCAGCGACGTGAGCCATGAGGCCTTCAGCGTGCCTGTCTTGTCGTCCACCAGCAGGGCGGAACCGACTTTCACAACAATGCGGCGGGCTTTTGCAAGCCGGCTCGTCATGGCCGCCACTCATCCGTGACAATGGAGTCGGGGTCTGGCGTCAAGAGTTTCGCCTTGGCCTTGCTGATGATGGCCATGAGCGCCCGCATCGCCGGATCGATCCGCAACTGGCCGGCGGCGGAAATGGTGAGCGGCGTCTTTTTCAGTTTCGCCTTGAAGGTCGTCACGACTTTCTCGAGCGCCTTCTCCGTCAGCGCGTCAGCCTTGTTGAGCACGATCACTTCCGGCTTCTTCGCCAGTTCCTTGCTGTAGGCCTTGAGTTCCTCGCGCACCGTCTTGTAGGCGGCCACCGGGTCTTCCCCCGTGGCATCGATCAGGTGCAGCAGAACGGCACAGCGTTCGATGTGGCCGAGGAAGCGCGTGCCGAGACCCGCACCCTCGCTTGCCCCTTCGATGAGGCCGGGAATGTCGGCAAGCACGAAGCTGTTGCCGTCAACGCGGACGACGCCAAGCTGCGGATGCAGCGTGGTGAAGGGATAGTCGGCGATCTTCGGCTTGGCGGCGGTGACCACCGACAGGAACGTGGACTTGCCGGCATTGGGCAGGCCGACCAGGCCGGCGTCTGCAATGAGTTTCAGCCGCAGCCAGATCCAGCGCTCCTCGCCTTCCTGGCCCGGATTGGCGTTGCGCGGCGCGCGGTTGGTGGAGGATTTGAAATGCGCGTTGCCGAAGCCGCCATTGCCGCCTTTGGCCAGCACGAATTTTTCGC
>CALMLK010000373.1 GCA_937868035.1 uncultured Alphaproteobacteria bacterium | reverse complement strand
CGCCAACATCGTCATGATCGCGCTCGTCTTTGGCGGGCGATTGGACTTCGGCATCCCGGAAGACCTGCGCCCCCTGTTCGACCGCATTGCCGTGCTGACACCCGGCCAGTTCCGCAAGCTCACGGCGCGCACGGTGCGCGTTCCCGGCGGCGGTGCTGCCATCCTCACCGAAGGCATGAAGCCGGACCGGCTCTACTACCTGCTCAAGGGTGAGGCGCAAATCATCAAGAACCGCCAGACGACGAGCCTGCAATCCGGAGCTTTCCTTGGCGAGATCGCCTTCCTCAGCGACCTGCCGGCCTCCGCCACCGTGGTGTTGAAAGAAGGGGCGGAGTGCATTGCCTGGAACCGTGCGGCGCTGTTGCAAATGATGAAGAAGGACGCAGCCATCGACATTGCCATGCGCGGCTTCTTCAATCACGATCTTGCTTACAAGGTGGCGCGCAGCGTGCCCATCGCCGCGCCGCCGGAAATGCCAAAACGCATGTCCGTGGGAAAGTGATCCGTCAGGGCTTGCGCAGGGCGGCGAAGGATTGCGCATCCCCGCAATAGGCATTGAGATCAACGGGGCCAGTGATGCCGTCAATGAGGCCCTGCCCCGCATATTGCCAGAATGTCCAACCGTTGCAGCCGTCGTGGGCGGGTTCACCGTAGATGTTGCGCAGCCACAGAAGGTGCGCGGGATATGCGCCTTCCTGTCCCGCCATGTAGGCGCTGAAGAATTCCGGAGTGACATAGAACACCGGCGCGCGGTCGTCACGCTCGCGCAGAAGTGAAACGAAATCGTCCAGTTCGGCAGCGAGTTCCTCCACCGTCGGACGCCTGTTGCAGTTGCCGCCAAATTCGAGATCGATCGCCACCGGCAGCGTGCCCGACTCCACCCGCATGACGCTGAGCAGGTTTTCGGCCTGCTCGCGGCCCGGACGGCAGAAGGTGAAAAAGTGATATGCGCCACGGGCAATCCGTGTCGTCTTCAGCGATGCCCAATTCTGGGCGAACTGCCTGTCCCTGTGGTCGCCGCCTTCGGTGGCCTTGAGGTAGGCGAAGGAGACGCGGGGGTCGGCCTCCACTCTCTGCCAGTCGATAAGCCCCTGATGGTGGCTCACGTCCACGCCCTGTACGGGAAATCGTTCAAGCGACGGGTTGTTCATGCGCCACCAGCCCCACAGATAGGTTTCATACGCTCCGAATGCAGTGAGGCCTGCGACGGCGAGCGCGGCGATCACGGCGGCGATCCATTTCATGCAGGCGTTCTCCCCAGTCCGTCAGACCGGGTAGAGCCAATCAATGTGGCGGGATTAGCGCGTGAACTTGATGCGGCCCAGAACCTTGATATCGCGCACGCCCACCGCCTGAAGGTGCGTGGCGACATCAGCGCCGAGGGCCGAGGGCTGGCCTTCCACCTTCTTCGCTCCGGCGAGGGATGCGAAGGCCTTGGCGGCATCTCCAGTGGTCGCCACGCGGTAGGTGCGGGTGAAATCGAGCGCCGCGCCGTTGGAGGTGAGTTTCACGATGCGCTGGCCTGCAGGCTTGGTGAGGTTCACTTCCATGCGAATGCCGGCGACTTGCAGGAATGTGTTTGATGCGGCGGGTGCAGAGGCAAGCGCCTGCTCCAGCGTCTCCAACAATTGCTGACCGCTGACCTCGATTTGCACCACCTGTGCCGCCAGCGCGATTTCGGCGGAGGCCGCGGTGGCATCGAAGTTTTCACCCTTGGCATGGTTGCGGTTGCCGCTGATGGCCGTGCAGGGAATGAGCGCCACGTCTGCGGTATAAATCTTGCGGGCGGCATCGGCCACAAGGTTGCCGAAGGCCGTTTCGCTTGTGCAGGTGGACTCGCTCCGCGTGTCGAGGTCGCGGCGCAGCGTGAAATCCGCCACAGCCCAGGCGGGCGTGGAAAGGACCGAGAGCACGCCAGCGCATGCGAAGGCCCGGAAGAGCTTGGAGGAAACCGTCATGATGTGTCCCGTCTCGTGCCGTCAGTCTGCCAGCATGCCACGAGACCCCCGCAACCAAAGATTGTTGCCGTCGCATGCCCAGTTGCAGCGCCATACCAGCATGTTCCCGGACAATAAAGGGCAGAAGAGACGCAGGCTTAAGCCGGGGTTGCGCCCCGGGACTGCACCAGAACCCGGCCTTCGAAGCTCATCACCAACACCCCCGCCTGATTGTGGCCCTCGGCCCGGAATGTCACCATTCCCCATCCGGGCCTGGATGCGAGGGCGCGCGTGGCGATGATGGTGGAGCGGTATGCAATCTCGTCGCCAGCATGCACCGGGCGCGGCCAGCGGATATTGGAGATGCCCGGTGACGGACCGATGTCGGGCAGCACTTCGCCCGCTGCTTCAGCGGCAGCGCGGGCTTTTGCGTTGGTTGCGACGAAGCGCGCCATCCAAGCCGAACAGGTATGGAAGCCCGCTGCCGCCGTCTTGCCGAACAGACCTTGCGCCGCCTCGCCTGCATTCATATGGAAGCCCACGGGTGCGAAGGCCGTGGAGTAGGCGCGGATGTTTTCATCCGTGAACGTGTATGTGCCCTGCGGAATGATGGTGCCGGGCTTCATGTCTTCCAGGAAAAGCCCGATCATGCGGCGCTCCTGCGCATGAAGAACATGCCCCTCATCTCGATCTTTGCCGTACCGTCGCTTCCCGCGAGGCGGGAGATCAAGTTCGCTATTCCCCTGATCTCGTGCGATCCCTATGCTCGGGTGCCCGG
>CALMLK010000372.1 GCA_937868035.1 uncultured Alphaproteobacteria bacterium | reverse complement strand
CCTGAGCCCAGGCTCCGCCACACGCAACACGGCATCATGGGTGGAAAACCAGCTGCGCGCCCGTTCCTTCATCTCCGGCCAGGCCTTGCGCTTCTTTTCAACTTCAAGCGCATAAACCGTGACCGTGATGGGCAGGATCTCTTTCTTGCCGCGCTTTTCATAGAAGAATGTGCCGAGCGGTTCCCGCCGCATGTGGCCCTCGACGCCCGCTTCCTCGAAGGCTTCGCGGCGGGCCGCGTTGTAGTCGGTGAGGCCCTCCATGGGCCAGCCCTTGGGAATGACCCAGCGCCGCGTCTCGCGCGATGTCACCAGCAGCACCTCATGGCCTTGCTTGCGCTTGCGCCAGCACAGGGCCGCCACCTGCTGCAATGGTTCGCGCCCGCTCACAGCACGTGGGTTGCCAGCCAGTAGAACACCGCGGCCAGGAGCGCGGAGGCAGGAATGGTGATCACCCAGGCCCAGACAATGTTGGAGGCGATGCCCCAGCGCACCGAGTTGGCGCGCCGCGCCGTGCCCGCACCCACGATGGCGCCGGTGATGGTGTGGGTGGTCGACACGGGAATGCCGAGGTAGGTCGCCGCAAACAGTGTGAGTGCGCCCGCCGTGTTGGCGCAGGCGCCCTGCATCGGCGACAGCTTGGTTATCTTCGATCCCATGGTGTGCACGATGCGCCATCCCCCGAGCATGGTTCCGAGGCCCATCACCACATAGCAGGAAAAGATCGCCCAGTCCGGCACATGGAATTCCTTGTAGACGCCGTTGGAATAGAGCAGCACCGCAATGATGCCGGCCGTCTTCTGCGCGTCGTTGCTGCCATGGCCCAGGGAGTAGAGCGCCGACGCCACAAGCTGCAGCTTGCGCATCACGCCTTCCGCCCAGGCCGGATGGGCGCGCACGAACAGCCAGCTCAACAGGATCATCAGGATGATCGCCAGCACAAAACCCGTGAACGGTGACAGGACGATGGCATAGATGGTCTTGGACAAGCCGCCCCAGACAATGGCGCCGAAGCCTGCCTTGGTGACGCCCGCGCCCACGATGCCGCCCACCAGCGCATGCGACGAGGAGGAGGGAATGCCGCCCCACCAGGTGATGAGATTCCAGGCGATGGCGCCCGCGAGTGCCCCGAAGACAACGGCATTGTCGATCAGCTCCGGCGCGATGATGCCCTTGCCGACCGTGGTCGCGACGTGCGCCTCAAAGATGAAGAAGGCCGCGAAGTTGAAGAAGCCCGCCCACAGCACAGCATGGAACGGCTTCAGGACGCGCGTCGACACGACTGTCGCAATGGCATTGGCGGAGTCATGCATGCCGTTGATGAAGTCGAAGAACAGCGCCACGAAGATGAGCGCGAAGAGCGTGACGTTGAAGCCGACGGGGTCCATGGCGGCCTCCGTCCTCAGGCGTGCTCGATGACGATGTCGCTCACCACGTGAGCCACATCCTCGAAGCGGTCGCAGATCTTCTCAAGGTGGTCATAGAGTTCCGAGCCGATGATGAAGGCCAGCGGATCCTTCTTGGCACGGCCCTTGTAGAGGGTGCGGAGACCTTCGTCGTTCAGCTGGTCTGACTGTTCCTCGATCTTGGTGATCTCGCCCGTCAGCGTGTGCAGCTTGGAGGAATTGCTGCCGACATTGCGCAACAACGGCAGCGCTTCGGCCGTGAGTTTCGCCAGCATGATGACGCGGTCGGCCATGGCCCGCATGTTGGGCTCGAAGGTCGTCACATCATACAGCATCACAACCTTGCCGGTCTTGTTCATCTGGTCGATGGCATCGTCCAGCGTGGAGGAAAGGGCCTTGATGTCGCTGCGGTCGAAGGGCGTGATGAAGGCCCGGCGGATCGCCTGCATGACCTCGTAGGAAATGTGATCGGCTTCTTCTTCCTGCCGCGAGAGCTTGGCGCAATTGTCCGCGAGCGATGCACCGCCATCGAGGATGGCCCGCAGCGTCTGTGCCGCTTCCTGCGCCTTGGCGGCCTGCGCTTCGAACAGGTCGAAGAACTTCTCTTCCTTGGGCATCAGGGATTTGATGAATTGAACCATCGCCGCGCTCCGCTGTTGTGACGGTTGAATGACAGCCATATGACAGCACGGCCCCGCTTGCGATAGTGCGTTTTTGCCGCGATTCACCGTTTTCGGAAGGTGAGGTAGGCGGGCGTCCGCCCTTCCCGGATGGCCTTGGATTCGTAGCGGGTGCGGGTCCAGTCCGCGAAGGGCTGCGACGGATCGCCCTCCTCCGCAAACCCGCCATGCGCGGCCACATGGTCACGTGTCCAATTCACGTAATCCGGAATGTCGCTGGCAAACAGGAACAGGCCGCCATCGGTGAGCACCCGGTGGAAATGGCCGAGTGTTGCAGGCGAAACGAAGCGGCGCTTCTTCTGCCGCTCCTTGGGCCAGGGGTCGGGATAAAGGAGATAGATCCGTTCCATGGATTGGTCCGGCAGCGCCTCAAGCAGGGCGCGCGCATCACCATAGTGAACCCGGACATTGCGCAGCCCGCGCTCGTCGATTTCCGCCAGCAGCTTTGCGACACCGTTGAGGAAGGCTTCCGCACCGGTCAGCGCCACGCCGGGATGCAGTTGGGCCTGGTGCGCCAGATGTTCGCCGCCACCGAAACCGATTTCCAGCCAGCGCGGTGCGGCCGCGCCTGCAAGCGGATCGACAAGATCAAGCGCCACCTGCGGAAGCAGGCTTTCCATGAGGTCGGAATGGCGACGGCGCAAAGGTTTCCCCTTGCGCCGGCCGTAGAATTGAAAGCGGGGCAGTCCAGACGTCACTTCACCGCCGCTTTGAGTGCCTTCACGAGGTCGGTGCGCTCCCAGGAGAAGCCGCCGTCCTTCTCCGGCTTGCGTCCGAAGTGGCCATAGGCCGAAGTGCGCGCGTAGATCGGGCGGTTGAGATCGAGATGGGTGCGGATGCCGCGCGGTGAAAGATCCATCACCTTGCGGATGGCCTTCTCCAGCTTCTCTTCCTTGACCTTGCCCGTGCCATGGGTGTCCACATAGACCGACAAGGGCTGCGACACGCCGATCGCGTAGGAGAGCTGGATCGTGCAGCGCGAGGCGAGCTTTGCCGCCACGATGTTCTTGGCGAGGTAGCGCGCCGCATAGGCCGCCGAACGGTCCACCTTCGTTGGGTCCTTGCCCGAGAAGGCGCCGCCGCCATGGGGAGCCGCGCCGCCGTAGGTGTCGACGATGATCTTGCGGCCC
>CALMLK010000371.1 GCA_937868035.1 uncultured Alphaproteobacteria bacterium | reverse complement strand
GCCCGTTCCCGCGAACAGGTCCATCACCCGCGCGCCGTCGAGGTCAAGGCCGTCGATGCCGTGGGCGAGGATGTTGAACAGCGATTCCCGCACCCGGTCCGACGTGGGCCGCGTCGCCGTGGAGGCTGGCCCCACGATCGCATGTCCCTTGAATTTTCCACCGACGATCCGCATGGTGCTGCCCCGAGTTTCCGTCTTGAATCGGCACTGTTTCCCGTGGTCATCTGGCACGATGAAGCAGAAACTGCCAGACCCCATGCGCCTTGCCATCGCCGAGGCTCACGCCGCGGCCGAGCGGGGCGAGGTGCCGGTGGGCGCCGCCGTCGTCGCCTCCGATGGCGAAGTGCTGGCCGTGGCGGGCAACCGCACGCTCGAACTGAAAGACCCCACGGCCCATGCCGAACTGCTGGTGATCCGCGAGGCGGCGCGCAAACTGGGCAGCGAGCGCCTCATCGACTGCGACCTGCATGTGACACTGGAACCTTGCGCCATGTGCGCCGCCGCCATTTCCTTCGCGCGCATCAGGCGGGTTTATTTCGGTGCGGAAGACGAAAAGATGGGAGCGGTCGAACACGGTCCCCGCTTTTTCCGCCAGCCCACATGTCATCACGCGCCGGAAGTCTATGGCGGCATCGGCGAAGGCGAATCCGCAGCGCTGCTGCGAACCTTTTTCAGGTCGCGTCGGATGTGAGCAGCATGCGCTCCAGTTTGCGCTTCAAGTCATTCTTCGCAGGTTCCGCAGACGCGATGATCTCCCGCACGCGGAAGAAGTCCGCCGATCCGAACTGGTCGATCTTCGGCGTGATGTAGATGTCCGGTGGCGTGAGGGCCCGCTTCAGGTCGGCCATGCGGTTGAACATGATGAGCAGCGAGCCCACGGCAATTTCCATGTTTCCGATCTTGCCGCTGGTGGGGCGCGGGCGGCCCGTCACGTCCACCGCCACCACAAGGTCCGTGCCGTCGCGCACCCGGTCAAACGGAACGGGATTGACCACGCCGCCATCCACGTGAATGCGACCGTCGATCGTCGGTGCGGAAATGACACCGGGAATGGCGATGGACGCACCCACGGCCTGCGCCAGCGGCCCCGAGGTGAGCACCGCTTCCTCCATGCGCTCGTAATCCGTGGCGATGATCTTGAGGGGAATGCGCGTCTCTTCGATGTTGCGCGGCAGGAAATCCGGAAGGGCCAGGTTGGCCAGACGCTCGCCATCGAAATGCAGGGAGGCAAAGCCCTTGAGCGAGAGCAACTCCAAGGGCCGCGTCTTGCGCGCCCCGAACACATAGCGGGCGAAATCCACCCGGTTGGCGAGAAGTGTTTCCGCATGGGTGCGGATGTCCTTGCCGCTCATGCCGCCGGCATAGCAGGCCCCCACCAGTGCACCCATGCTGCTGCCCGCAATGACCGCAGGCACAATGCCCATCTCGTCGAAGGCTTCCAGCAATGCGATGTGGGCGAGGCCGCGCGCACCGCCGCCGCCAAGGGCAAGTCCGATGCGCCGCTTGTCTGTCACAGCGCCCGCCAGCCGATGTCGTGGCGGCAGAAGCCGTCCGCGAAGTCGATGGCGGCCACTGCCGCATAGGCGCGCTGCTGCGCCTCCTTCACCGTGGAGCCAAGTGCGGTGACATTGAGCACCCGTCCTCCGTTGGATACGAGTTGCCCATCCCGCAGCGCCGTGCCCGCATGGAACACTTCAACGCCTTGAGGAGGATCGTTCTCCAGGCCCTTGATCGGATTCCCTTTATGCACGGTGCCGGGATAGCCATTGGCGCACAGGCATACGGTCAGCGCGGTCTCGTCCTTCCAGCGCACGCTCATCTTGTCGAGCGTGCCATCGACCGTGGCGAGCAGCAGCGTCAGCAGGTCAGACTTCAGGCGCGGCATGAGCACCTGCGTTTCGGGATCACCGAAGCGTGCGTTATATTCGATGAGCTGCGGGCCACTCCTGGTCAGCATCAGTCCGGCATAGAGCACACCCTTGTAGGGATGCCCTGCGTCGGCGAGTGCCTTCACGGTGGGCTTCACGATCTTTTCGAGCGACAAGGCAATGAGCTGAGGCGTCATGCAGGGCGCGGGCGAATAGGCGCCCATGCCGCCCGTGTTGGGCCCCGTGTCGCCATCGCCAAGGCGCTTGTGGTCCTGCGCCGTGGTGAGCGGCAGCACGTTCACGCCATCGCTGAGCACGAAGAAGCTCGCCTCTTCGCCTTCCAGGAATTCTTCGACCACGCAGGAGGCCTCGCCGAAGCGGCCGTCCCAGATGTCGCGCAGCGCGGCCTCTGCCTCCGCCAGCGTCATGGCAACGGTGACGCCCTTGCCCGCTGCAAGACCATCCGCCTTGATGACGATGGGCGCGCCTTGTTGGCGCACATAGGCGAGCGCTGCATCATGCGCGGTGAAGCGCTCATAGGCAGCGGTGGGAATGCCAGCGGCGCGGCAGATGTCCTTGGTGAAGCCCTTGGAGCCTTCCAACTGTGCGGCATATCGCGTGGGGCCAAAGGCCTTGATGCCTGCCGCCGTGAGGTCATCAACGAGGCCTGCCACCAGCGGCGCTTCCGGCCCGACCATCACCAGGCCGATGGCATTGTCGCGGCAGAAGCGGATCACCGCGGCATGGTCGGTCACATCCAGCATCACGTTATGGCCGAGCTTGGCCGTGCCGGGATTGCCGGGTGCGCAAAACAGCGTGTCGAGCAGCGGGCTGGCGGCAATGGCCCAGGCCAGCGCGTGTTCACGCCCGCCCGATCCGATGAGCAGGACGTTCATGATTTCAATTGCACGTTGGAGGACAGCGCGATGCGGCTGGAACGCACGTGCAGGACGGCGGGACCGGGTGCAGCGAGGAAGGCCGAGACGGTCCCATCCACGTCATTGTCGCCACGCGCGATGGAGAACGAGGCCGCGCCGAAGGACTTTGCCCAATCATCGAAATCCGGGTTCTTCAAATCCGTGCCCGAGATGCGCCCCGGGAATTCGCGCTCCTGGTGGGTGCGGATCGTGCCGTAGATGCCGTTGTTGGAGATGACGATCTTGGGCGCGGCGCCGCTGGCCATGGCGGTGGCGATTTCCTGCCCGGTCATCAGCACGCCGCCGTCGCCGACAAAGCAGATGGCGGTGCGCTTCGGATCGCTGATCGAGGCCGCAACGGCCCCCGGCACGCCAAGCCCCATGGCGCCGACAATGCCGCCGATCAGCGTGTTCTCGGGCGTCATCTTCCAGTGGCGGTGAACCCAGGTGGAGATGTTGCCCGCGTCCGTCACCACGATGGCGTCCTTGGGCGCAAGGCGCGAGAGTGACTCCACAACGACGCCGAAATCCATGCCATCCGGCGCATCGACCGGCTTGTAGACCTGCAAGTCCCTCACCACGCCATTGAGGCTGCTGATCCAGGCTTCGCGCCCGGCCGAAACCACGCGCGGAGACTGCGCCAGCCCTGCCAGCACCGCCACCGGATCGGCAATCAGTCCAAGATCAGTGCGGAACACGTGGCCGATGGGCTTGCCGTCAGGATAGACATGCACCAGCGTCTGCTTCGGTGCGGGGCATTCGGGGAAAGTGTAGCCAAGGCTCGCCACGTCACCGAGGCGCGTGCCGATGGCGAGGATGAGGTCGGCCTCCTGCAAGGCCTTGCGATGGGCGGCGAGTGCGCCAAAGCCCAGGTGTCCGGCGTAGAGGGGCGAGGCATTGTCGAAGATTTCCTGGTTCTTCCACGTCACGGCAACGGGAAGACGCTGCGCCTCGGCAAAGCGCTTGATCGCGGCCTTGCCCGCGGCACTGCGCAAGGCTCCGCCCACCACCAGCACCGGGCGCTCGCTCGTATCAATGACCTGCTGGATGCGCGCCAGATCGGAGGCCGATACGCCGACTGTCGCCAGCGGAAACACCACCGGCTCCTTCTCGTCCACCGGGTCGTCGAGCATGTCTTCCGGCAGGGAGAGGACCACGGGGCCGGGAATGCCCTGCTGCGCCAGACGGAAACTGCGCGGCAGGATTTCATGGAGCTTGCGGCCATCGGTGATCTCGAACACGCCCTTCGCCATGGAACCGAGGAAGCGCTCGTAATCCACTTCCTGAAAAACGCCACGGGTGCGTTCCTCGCGCGCCACCTGGCCCACCAGCAGGATGACCGGCAGGCCATCCTGGTCGGCCATGTGAACGGCGATGGAGGCATTGGTGGCACCGGGCCCGCGGCTCACCATGAACACGGCGGGCTCACCCGTCAGCTTCGCCTCGGCGCAGGCCATGAAACCGGCGCCCCCTTCATGGCGGCACACCACCACGTCAATGCCGCTCTCATGCAGGGCATCGAGCAGGGTGAGATAGCTTTCACCCGGCACGCAATAGACGCGCTTGATGCCGTGGGCTTTCAGGGACTGAACAATGGTATCTGCTGCGCGCATGGCAATTCCGGACATGGAGGGGTTGTGAAGGCCCCCTCATGCCCGAAACAGCATGGCCCTGTCGATAGCCGTCAGGGCGCTGCGGCGTTGAGTTTTGCGAGAGCCTTCGCGGCATCTTCGCTGCCCGCAGCAACGGCCTTGTCATACCATTCCCGGGCCTTCTGCGGATCAGGCTCCAGGCCGCGCACATTCATGGCGGCATAGACAACCGGATCATAGGTCTGGCCCGCGCCAAAGGCGCCTTCCGCCGCGCCCATTCCGTGCGCCTTGATGAAGAACTGCCGGGCCGAGTCGAGATCGCCCGTCTTGAGCAGGGCCTCGCCCTTTCCGAGCAGCGTCTTGGCCTCGGTGTTCTCCGCCTCCTGCGGCAGGGGAATGGCCTGCGGCAGCGGCTGGCTGGCCATGGATTGGCCCTCCGGCGGGGCATTCGCGGGCTGGACCGTGACGTTGTTGAGGTCAAGCTCCACCGTCATCTCGCGGGGTGGCGTTGCGGCCACCCCTGTCTTTTCCTCAACCCCCGCGACAGCGAGATCAAGCTGCGGCGACTGCGCCTGCGGAACGACCAGCTTCACACCCTCGATTTCGGTGGGCTTCAGCAGCCACTCGCCGTCGGCCACTTCCGTGCCCTGGGTGAGGTAGGCATCGCCCGGCAGCCCGGTGATCTTCAGGGCCAGCGGCATGTCGGGATCGGCAGGCACGGCGGTCAGTGCCAGCGGAATGGGATTGTTGAGGGCGCCACTCGCATCCGCCACATCGACCCGCGCCATGCGCACCGGCTTCTTGGTGAGCACGGTGCTGCCGCCGCTCTTGACGTTGGCAGCGACCTGGCCCCCGGTCGCGGGTTCTTCGGCAACAGGCTTTTGCAGCAGTGCCATGATGGCAGATACACTGGTGGACGCACCGCTCATCGCGGCGGCATAGCCCTGGTGAACCAGCCCCATGTTGGCGCTGGCAAGCCCGGCAACGCCACCGATGGCGCAGGCAACGGCAAACAGCCCGGCGATGCGAAGCGGCGTCAGCGCGCCGCGCTGGCGCTGCTGTTCAGGGGTGGTTTGACGCGCATCCATTTTGCGCTGCCATTCCCGGAAGCGGAGATTGCCATCGTCATTGGCGGCGCGCGGACGCACAGGCTCTGCCTCGCGCTCCATGGTGGAGAAGGGTGCCACCGCTGGCGATGCGGCCTGGCGCTTGGCCGACTGGAAACGTTCTTCCAGCCGGCGGCGATAGCTTTCATAGGCTTCCGGCGTCGGTTGTTCGAACATCGGCGC
>CALMLK010000370.1 GCA_937868035.1 uncultured Alphaproteobacteria bacterium | reverse complement strand
CCATTGCGTGCGGCTCGGCTTCAAGCGCATCATCGTGTTCCCCTATTTCCTCTTCACCGGCATTCTGGTGGACCGCATCTATGATGCGACGGATGTGGTCGCCGCGCGTCATCCCGGCACCGAATTCGTGAAGGCGCCCTACCTCAACGATCATCCCGCCGTGATCGACACCTTCGTGGAACGGCTGGAACAGATTCTCTCCGGCGACATTTCGATGAATTGCCAGCTGTGCAAGTACCGCACGCAGGTGCTGGGCTTCGAGGCGGATGTGGGCGCGGTGCAGGAAAGTCATCATCACCACGTGGAAGGCATCGGCACGGGAACCGCACCGGAGGGGCCTTTCGCTCTGGTCTCGCGGCCGGAAGCGGCGCATGGTCACGGACATCACCATCACGGGCACGGGCACGACCATGGTCACGACCATGGGCATGGGCATGACCACCACGATCATGACCATGGCCACACGCATGCACCCTACCCTCACGCGGACCATCCGCTGGGACCACGCACGCTGAAACCCGGCAAGACATGAGCGACTATTTGAAAGATCCCGAAGCCATCTATTCGCTGTCGTTCTCGACGATCGACGCGGAGGCCGACTTTTCGCTGCTGCCGTCCAACGCGCACGCGGTGGCGCGGCGGATCATCCATGCCTGCGGCATGACCGACATTGCCAAGAACCTGGTGATCGACTCCAACTTCGTGCCGAACGCCCAATTGGCCTTGTTGGCCGGTGGAAAAGTCCTGGTGGATGCGGAGATGGTGCGCCATGGCATCATCACCACCCTGCTGCCGGAGCGGGAACGGATCATCTGTACGCTGAATGATCCACGCACCCGCGAGGTTGCGCAGGAAATCGGCAACACGCGTTCCGCTGCCGCCGTCGAACTCTGGCGGCCCCACCTTGCGGGGTCCATTGCCGTCATCGGCAATGCGCCTACGGCATTGTTCCACCTGCTCGACATGATCGATGCGGGCGCGCCACGGCCTGCGGCCATCGTGGGCCTGCCGGTCGGGTTTGTTGGTGCGGCCGAGAGCAAGGATCAACTGATCGCCAATCCGCGTGGCATTCCCTTCATCGCGCTGCGCGGTCGCCAGGGCGGCTCTGCCATGGCGGCGGCGGTGATCAATGCGCTCCTGGGAGACGCGGCATGAGCACCTGGCTGACCATCATCGGCATCGGCGAAGACGGATATGCGGGGCTGGGCGCAAGGGCGCGCGAGGCCTTGCAGCAGGCCGCGCATGTGGTGGGGTCGGAACGGACGCTCGCCATGATGCCTGCGCTGTCCGGTGTGCGCCACGTCTGGCCGCAACCATTTTCTGCCGTGGTGGAGCAGATCAACGCGTTGCGCGGGCAACCCACGGTGATCCTTGCCACGGGCGATCCCATGAACTTCGGCGTGGCCCGCAAGGTCCTCACCTTCATCGCCAAGAGCGAGACCGAGATCATTCCGCATCTTTCGGCGTTTTCGCTGGCGGCGGCACGGCTCGGCTGGTCGCTGCCGGATTGTGATTGCTTCACGATCCACGGGCGGCCTGCGGCGAATGTCGAGGGCTTCATCCAGCCGGAGGCGCGGCTTCTCATTCTGACCGAGGATGGCTCGTCCGTCGCCGAGGTTTGCCGCCGCCTGACGGCGCGCGGTTTCGGCAAGAGCGGCGTGACGGTGCTTGAGAACATGGGCGGTGGACAAGAGCGTATGTCACACTTCGCTGCTGATGCCGCACCCGCACAGGATTGGTCGCCGCTCAACACGATGGCGGTGCACTGCGTGGCCGGTGAAGGCGCCCAGATCTGGTCGCGGATGGCGGGATTGCCGGACGAGGCGTTTCGCCATGACGGCAAGATCACCAAGCGCGAAGTGCGGGCGGCAACGCTGGCGGCCCTTGCCCCTGCCCCCGACCAGTTGCTCTGGGACGTGGGGGCGGGTTCAGGCTCCGTCGGCATCGAATGGATGCGGTCGGCGCGGGGGTGTGAAGCCATTGCCATCGAGCCAGATGCCGAGCGCCGCGCCATGATTGCGCAAAATGCCGACCAGTTGGGAACACCGCGCCTGCGGATCATTCCGCTGGCGGCACCACTTGCCTATGATGCCTTGCCTGCGCCTCATGCCGTATTCATCGGCGGCGGCATTTCCGAGCCTGGCACCTTCGAAGCTGCCTGGGAGCGACTGCGGCCCGGGGGGCGCATGGTCGCCAATGTGGTGACGCTGGAAGGCGAGATGCATCTCTACGATCTCCAGGAGAAGCACGGCGGTGAACTGGTGCGCATGGAGATTTCAAACCTGACGCGGATCGGGCATCTGCGCGCCATGCGGCCGCGCATGGCCGTGACACAATGGCGGGCGACGAAGGCATGAGCGGAACTCTTTACGGCGTGGGCGTCGGTCCCGGTGATCCGGAACTGATGACGGTGAAGGCGTGGCGACTCATCTCCACGGCCAAGGTCGTTGCCTATCTCGCCGCCAATGGCAGCGACTCCACGGCGCGGGGCATCGCTGCCCCGTTTCTCTCGGACGATGTCCGGGAAATTGCCATCGACATGCCGATGCGCACCGAGCGCGCGCCCGCGCAGGCAGCCTATGACACGGGTGCGGCCGAGATCGCCACGCACCTCGCTAGAGGCGAAGATGTTGTGATGCTGTGTGAAGGCGACCCCTTCTTCTATGGCAGCTTCATGT
>CALMLK010000369.1 GCA_937868035.1 uncultured Alphaproteobacteria bacterium | reverse complement strand
CGGCGGGAGAAGTCCCGCCAGTTGTTGAGGGCGATATTCTCGGCGATGGATTCGCCCAGCATCAGGGCGGATTGCTTGCGGTCTTCGGGGATGAGGGCCACACCTGCCGCCATGGCGTCCTGCGGCGTCGCGGCCCGCAGGGGCATGCCATCGATCCGGATTTCGCCGGCCAGCAGCGGTTCGATGCCGAAGATGGCCCGGGCGAGTTCCGACCGCCCCGCACCGATCAGCCCGGCAAGGCCGAGGATTTCGCCCTTGCGCACGGCAAGGCTCACTTCCTCGGCGGGGAAACTGCGGGTGCGCGCGCAATAAAGCGTGAGGCCGTGGTCGCCGCGCGTCGTGGCTGGCGGCAGGTAAAGCGTCTGCAAGGCGCGGCCGATCATGAGGGCGATCATGGCCTGCGGGGTGATCTCCTGCTTCGCCAATGTTCCCGCAAGCCTTCCGTCGCGCAGAACCACCACGCGATCGGCAATCTCCACCACTTCGTTCAGCCGGTGGGTGATGAAGATGACGCTCACGCCGCTTTCCCTCAGTTCACGGACGATGTCCAGAAGCCGGCTCGACTCGCTGAGGGTGAGGCTGGAGGTGGGCTCATCCATGATGACGAGACGCGCATCGAAGGAGAGTGCGCGGGCAATCTCCACAAGCTGGCGCTGGGCGATCGACAATTCCGCCACGGGCGTGGACGGCCGGAAGTCGGCGCGCAGCCGCTTCAACAGCGGTTCCACCTGTGCTTCGCTTTGGCGTTGATCGACGAACACATTGAAAGGCCCGCGGCGCGGTTCGCGGCCGATGAGGATGTTCGCCGCAACGCTGAGATTGGTGAAGGAGTTGAGCTCCTGGTGGACGAAGGCAATGCCCCTGTCCATGGATTGGCGTGTCGTGGCAAAGACGGTTTCCGCACCGTCCAGCAGAATGCGCCCGGCGGATGGCGCGATGACGCCGCCGAGTATCTTCATCAGGGTCGATTTTCCGGCGCCATTCTCGCCGACGAGCCCGATCACTTCCCCGCGCCCGATGCTGAATGACACGTCATCAAGGGCGACCACGGGGCCGAAGTGCTTGGAGACGCCCTGCAGTGCGAGAAGTGCCGCCGTCATGGATGATCTTTGCCCCAAGGTGGCTTTGGTCTCAAGCGTGAAGGAATGGCTGGCGCCAGGAGGTTTCCGCCAGCCATTCTCCAACCCTCACTTGCCGATTGCGGCTTTCAGGTCGGCTTCGAACTGATCGACGTTGGCCTTGTCGATCACCTTGGTGGGAACAATGATGAGCTTGTTCTCGGGAATGCCCGACTTGTCGCCCTCAAGGTACTTGGCCATCAGCTTCATGCCCTGATAGCCCCACTCAAAGGGCTGCTGCACCACGGTGCCGGCAAAGCTGCCGTCGCGCACCGCGCCCAACGTGATCGGGTCTTCGTCAAAGGCGATGACCGTGATCTGGCCGAGCTTGTTGGCGGCCTGCAGGGCTTCGTAAATCTTCGGGGGATTGTACGAATAGAAACCGACCATGCAGTTGATCTCGGGGTTGGCGGCCAGCACGTCGTCCACGTTGCTGCGGGCGCGGGCGAAGTCCACGTCATCGCCGCGTGTATCAACGAGTTCGATGCCCTTGCCTTCCACGGCCTGCTTGAATCCGGCGATGCGTTCCTTGGCGTTGTCGGCATCGAGGAAGCCGACGAAGCCCATGCACTTGCCGCCCTTGGGCAGCGCCTTCACAGCCACCTCACCGGCCTGCACGCCTGCATCGGTGTTGGAGGAGCCGAGATAGGCAATGCGGTTGCTGGCAGGTGCATCGCTGTCCGTGGTGAAGAGCGGCACCTGGGCGGCAATGCGGTTGAAGGCGTCGATCGAGGTCTTGGGATCGACCGACGAGATCATGATGGCGTCGGTGCCCGCGGCCACGAGGTCGTCCATCAGCGCGTTCTGCAGGGCGGCCGTGCCTTGTGCGGGATATTTGAACTGCAGTTCATAGTTGGGCAGTTCGGCCTGCGCCTTCTTCACGCCCGCTTCCGCGAGTTTCCAGAAGTCCGAGGCGGCGTTCACGATAAAGGCCAATTGCTTCTTCTCCTGAGCCAGTCCGGGTGTGACTGAAAGCATCAGGCCGGCAGCCACGGCTGCAGCAAATCTCAGTTTCATCAGGCGTCTCCCATTCAAAATGTTGTCGTCATCGTCATTGCCGGCTTGCCAGACGGCAGGGCCGTGAGTTAACGTAATCACTATTACTAATATCAGTCAACATTAGTGTTGGAAGTTGCGGACGGGAAACATTGCAGTTTGAGGATGTCCGACGGTGTGGTTGCATTGGCAGGCCGAAAGACCTGGGGGTAATCCATGACTGAACAACGCCGGCCGACGATGACGGACGTGGCCACATTGGCGGGGGTGTCGCAGACCACCGTGTCGCTGGTGCTGAACGGAATTGCCGAAGCCCGGGTATCGGACGACACCATCGCGCGGGTGAAGAAGGCGGCGAAATCGCTGGGCTATCTCCATGCCGGCCGCCGCAGTGGAAACGGAACGCGTCCCGACAGCGGCGTCATTGGCTTTCTTGTTGATGAAATGTCCACCGACCCGTGGATGGCGATTGCCCTCGACGGGTTGCGGGAGAAGGCAGCCTCCAGCAGCCTCGACATTCTCACCTTCGTCACCAGCGGCGATGCGGAGGCAGAGGAGTTGGCCATTGGCACGCTGGCCAGGACCAACCTCAGGGGCCTCGTCTACGGCACGATCCAGACCCGCGCGGTCACGCCATCGCGGGCGGTGCTGGACCAGCCCACGGTGCTGCTCAATTGCTACGTCACGGACCGCAGCGTGCCCTCGGTCACGCCGGGCGAGGTGGTGGGTGGGCGTACGGCCACGCGGCATCTCATCGAACTGGGGCACCGCCGCATCGCCATCATCCAGGGCGAAGACTGGATGGATGCCTCCAAGGACCGGCTCAAGGGCTACCGCCAGGCCCTCGCGGCGGCGGATATCGCCTTCGATGAAAATCTCGTGCGCCCCGGCAACTGGGAGCCGTCGGCCGGTTATGCGCAGACCAAGGAGATGATGCAGTTGCCCCATCCGCCCACGGCGATTTTCTGCTGCAATGATCTCATGGCTCTCGGTTGCCTTGAGGCATTGCGGGAACTGGGCAAGGCCATCCCCGGCGATGTCAGCGTTGTCGGCTACGACGACCGCGAGATCGCGCAGTTCACTCATCCGCCGCTGACAACCGTGCTGCTGCCGCATTTCGAGATGGGCGCGCTGGCGGCAGAGCTGCTGCTGGAACAGATCGACCAGCCGGGCGTGGCACCGGCGCAACTCAAGTCGGAATGTCCACTCGTCGTGCGGGATTCCTCCAGCCAACCCTAGCACGCGCCACATCCGGTGCCGCGATCAGGAGATGAACATGAAACTTCTCATCACAGGCGCGACCGGCAAGGTTGGAACGCGGCTCATCGCGCATCTTGAGGCGGTGCTCGGCATGCCGCGTTCGGCCATGCGGGCCCTGTGCCACACACGGAGCATTGCAGGCATCGAAGCAATCCACGGCACCATTGCAGACCGCGCTTGTGTTGCGCGTGCGATGGAGGGCGTCACGCACGTCATCCACATGGCCACGTGCAAGGAGACGCCAGACGATGTGATGGACGTGACGGTGAAGGGCCTGTTCTGGATGCTGGAGGAATTCCGCCAAAGCAAGACAGCGCGTCAGTTCATCCTGATCGGCGGTGATGCGGCCGTGGGGCATTTCTTCTACGATCACGGCGCACCCGTCACCGAGCAGACACCGCATATGGCCTATCCCGGCTGCTATGCGCTCTCCAAGGTGCTGGAGGAGGTGATGCTGCGCCAGTTCGTCATACAATACGGCATCAATGCCTGCTGCCTCCGGGCTCCGTGGATCATGGAGAAGGACGACTTCAAATACAGTCTTTCGTTCGGCGATGATGTGTTCGGCGGTCCGCGCTGGAAAGACCTGGTGGCGCCGGATGTGGCTGCGGCTGCGGCACGGGACGGCACGGTGCCGCTGCTGCTGGATGCGAAGGGCCGGCCGCTCAAGCGCAACTTCGTGCATGTGGATGATCTGGTGGATGCCATCGGCAAGGCGCTGGGCCGCGAGGATACGGCGGGGCGCACCTACAACATCTGCATGAATGAAGCCGTCGACTACGGCGAAGTGGCCGCGTATCTGCTGGCAACGCGGGGGTTGAAGAGCATTGCCATTCCCAGTTCCTATCATTCCAACTGGATGGACAATGCCGCCGCGAAGTTTGATCTGGGCTGGCGGCCCGCCGTCGACCTGCCGCAACTCATTGACCGTGCCTATGACCATGTGCGCAGGCCCGAGGAACCGCGCAAGATCTGGTACCCGGGCTGAGGTGTCTTCCACGCTGGA
>CALMLK010000368.1 GCA_937868035.1 uncultured Alphaproteobacteria bacterium | reverse complement strand
CCATGCTGGAAAAGATGGGCTTTGAAGTGGAAGCCGTGGACGATGGCGAAGTGGCCGTCGAGAAGGCCCGCGAGGGCTCGTACGACATCATCCTGCTCGACATTGAAATGCCCGTGATGGATGGCGTCACTGCCGCCCGCATCATCCGCGGCGAGATCGACAGCCACCGCAACACACCCATTCTGGCGCTCTCGGCCTTCCTCGCTGACTCGACCGAACAGTCCGATTGGCGCAACGCCTTCGATACCGCCGTGCCGAAGCCCGCCAACAGCAACGAATTGCAGCGCGCCATGGCGCGCGCCATCGCCAATCATGCCGCGGGCGAGCAGCCCTGCGCCGTCACTGCCGTCCTGGAACAGAAGCCCGCCGCCAATATCTGGGACTCGATCCGCGAGATCATGCCGGCCCGCAGCCTGACCGCCCTTGTGCTGTCGGCCAGCGAAGAGATGAACCACCTTGCCCTGGCACTGTCGGCGGCGCGTGAGGCGGGCGAAATCGAACACCTTCGCCACTACCGCCACGCCCTCGCCGGGCTTGCCCGCAATTTCGGTATCACCGAACTCGACCAGATGATTACCGCAACGCGTGAGGCACCCCGCAGCCTCAACATGTCGGCGGTGTTTGCCCTGGTTGAGGAGTGGCGCCGCAGCCATCTCCTGCATTGAACGAATAAGACAAGAAGAGCGTCAAACGAAAAGGGCCGCTGTCAACAGCGGCCTTTTTTTGCGGCCTGCGCGGAGCAGGCCCGAAACGGTGTGTGAGCTTACGCCTTCTCGGGCGTGGACGAACCGGCATCCGGCTTGGCATCGAAGGCGGCCAGCATGTGAAGGACTTCGGCGAAGTCGGGGCTGATGCGGCGCGGGCGCTTGGGCATCACGATTTTCTTTTGCGGTTCGGACGGTGTCATGGTGGTCTGTGTCATCACTGAATTCCCTGTTGGTCGCAGTTTATTGCGTCGAACTTAAGGAGAAACTAAGCGCCGCTGCCTGAATTGGGCCGCAACGATCCGTTCATCAGCAATTCATCAGGAAGCGGTTGCTAGGGCAGGCGTGAACACAGAATCGTGAGTTTGAGCCCCGCACTCAATCTGTAACAATTCCTGTGGCAGCACTACAGTTGCTCACGAGCACAGTCTAGGACAGGAGAACGGAATGAACTTGATGACGAGAACCCTTCTTGCCGCGGCGGCAGGCATGATGATCACGGCAACGGCGGCACTCGCCGGACCCGCTGATGAGGCCATTCAGGGCCGCCAGGGTTGCATGAAGGCCAATGGCGCTGCGATGGGCACCATGGTGCCGATGATCAAGGGCGAGAAGCCCTATGACGCGGCTGCCGTCGGCGAGGCGCTGGGCAAGGCCGAAGCAGCCTGCGCCGGCTGGGCCAACTGGTGGGGCGAGAACACCCAGAAGGGGGAAACCGCCGAAACCTGGGCCAAGGCCGAAATCTGGACCGACAAGGCCGGCTTCGAAGCGGCAGGCGCTGCCTATGGCAAGGCCTTTGGCGCGCTGAAGGCAAGCACGGACGAAGCCAGCTTCAAGACCGCGTTCGGCGAGTTCGGCGGCACCTGCAAGGGCTGCCACGAGAAGTTCCGCCGTCCGAAGGAATAAGGTCATTTCCAGACTTTTCTCAAAACGTAACCTCTCCGTCCTGGCGCTGCTTGCAGCGCTGGGACTCGCCGGCTTCTGGGCACTCTCTGCCCCGCAACCGCTGACGGCCGCCGAACTTCCGGACCACACGGGCGACGTGGCCAACGGTGAGCGTCTCTACAATGCCTCCGGCTGTCACTCCTGCCATCTGCCCGGTCCCGATGTGGTGGGTGTTGATGCAGCATTGCCTGCGGGTGGTGCACCTCTCAAGACACCTGTCGGCATCTTCTATCCGCCCAATCTCACGCCCGATCCCGAGACGGGACTTGGCCAGTGGACGGACCTCGAATTCGTCAATGCCGTGCAGCGCGGCATCGGCAAGTCCGGTGGCCATCTCATTCCGGCCTTTCCCTACACATCTTACGCGCACATGACGCGCGAGGACGTGCTCGATATCCGCGCCTATCTCGCAACGTTGCCTGCGGTGAAGAATCCCGCCAAGCCGCAAGACGTGGCGTTCCAGCCCATCGTCCGGCGCGGCATTGGCCTGTGGAAGCGCATGGGCCTGGACACGGCGGTCACGGTCCCGGATCCGGCGCAATCCGAGACCTGGAACCGTGGACGCTACATCGTCAACGGCGCGGGCCATTGCAACGAATGCCACACGCCGCGCACCGTCATCATGACCAGCGATTTCTCGCGCTATCTCGCCGGTGGTCCTCACCCCGAAGGCGAGGGCAAGGTGCCGAGCCTGCGTGGTCTTATCGAACGTGGCCGCTACAAGGATGCCAACGACATCAAGCTGGCGCTGCAGAACGGCGAACTGCTGGGCTACGACAAGCTCTCATCCGGCGGCATGGGCAAGGTCCAGAGCAACATGGCCAAACTCCCTGACGCCGACGTCGCCGCGATTGCGGAATACATTGCCAGCCTCAAATGACGGTTGGCCCGTGTCATGCGGGCCATCCAGCGTCACAGCAATTCTTCCAGATGTGGAATGAGCGGAATGTCCGCTGGCGGCATCGGGTAGTCGCGCATGGCCTTCGGCCACACCCACTTCAATGTCTGTCCCTCCTGAGCTGCCACCTGGCCCTTCCAGCGGCGGCAGACGTAGAGCGGCATCAGCAGGTGGAAATCCGCGTAGGCGTGGCTGGCGAAGGTGAGGGGCGCGAGGCAGGACTCCGCCACGTCGATGGCAAGCTCTTCCTTCAACTCGCGAATGAGTGCCGCCTCGGGCCGTTCACCCGCCTCGATCTTGCCGCCGGGAAATTCCCACAAGCCTGCAAGCGTCTTGCCTTCGGGACGCTGCGAGATGAGCACGCGCCCGTCGGCATCGACAAGCGCCACGGCGGCGACGAGGAGCAACCGCATCAGCTGCGGTAGGAGCCGTTGATGTCGATGTAGCGGTGCGTCAGGTCGCAGGTCCAAACCTGGGCCTTGCCCTTGCCGACGCCAACGTCTGCCTCGATCTTGATGTCGCGGCCCTTCATGTGCGGCATGATCTCCGCTTCCTTGTAGGCGGCATCGCGCATGCCCTTCACCGCCACCTGCACGCCGCCGATGCGGATGCGGATCTTGTCGCGAATGGCCTTTTCGCCGGCCTTGCCGATCGCCATGACGATGCGGCCCCAGTTGGCGTCTTCGCCGGCTATCGCTGTCTTCACCAGCGGTGAATTGGCGATGCTCATGGCAATGCGGTGCGCGGCCTTGTCGCTCTCCGCACCCGTCACCGTGATGTCGATCAGCTTCTCCGCCCCTTCGCCATCCTTGGCGACCTGGAGCGCGAGATCATGGCACACCTCATGCAACGCCTTGGCGAAGCCCTTGAGCCGCGCATCAGATGCCGTCTTCAGCCCCTTGACAGGTCCAGCAGCGCCCGTGGCGAACAGCAGCACCGTATCTGATGTGGAGGTATCGCCGTCCACCGTCACGCAGTTGAAGGTCTTGTCCACGCTGGCGGAGAGCAGGGCTTGCAACACCTTGGCGGAAATGGCGGCATCGGTGAAGATGAAGCTCAGCATTGTCGCCATGTCGGGCGCGATCATGCCAGAGCCCTTGGCGATGCCGTTGATGGTGACGGGCTTGCCGTCGAGCTTCACCGTGCGCGTCGAAACCTTGGCGAAGGTGTCCGTGGTCATGATGGCGCGCGCGGCATCGTTCCAGCCGTCTTCGACGGCGGCCGAGGCCAGCCCGTCGATGGCGTTGACGATGAAGGAAGGATCAAGCGGCTCCCCGATCACGCCGGTTGAGGCTTGATAGATGGTTTCGGGTTTCGTCTTGAAGGCTTTCGCCGCGGCAGAGGCCACGGCCTTTACGGTCGCCGTTCCCGCCTTGCCGGTAAACGCATTGGCATTTCCCGCATTGACCAGAAGCGCGCGCGCCTTGCCGAGCTTGAGGGCGGCCTTGCACCAGTCCACCGGGGCCGAACTGGACTTGGAGCGCGTCAGGCAACCCGCCGCCGTGGTGCCTTCGGCCATGAGCGCCAGCAGCACATCGGGCCGGCCCTTGTAGCGAATGCCCGTAGCAGCCGCCGCCAGCTTGACGCCGGAGATGGAGGGAAGGCGCGGAGTTTCCGCCGGCGCCAGGGGTGAAATGACATGCGCCATGGTAGAGTATCCCGCCGTTGGAAGTCTGATCAGTTGCCCGTGGAATCTTCGGGGATGAGAAGGTCGCCCTTGCCGGTGGTGTCACCGCCATCGCCACCATCAGCGGCCGGCGGCGTGTCACCACCTGTGGTGCCGACATTGGCCTTCTTGGCCTTTTCCTGCAGGGCACGGCGCTGGGCTTCCGCTTCCGCCGCCACCTTCTTCAGGTCCTCGTCGAGGATTTCAACCTTGGCGACGTCGTGGAGGCTCGTCAGCGTCTCCTGCACCTTCTGGCGCACGAGGGCATTGCGGATGGCGCCCTTGACCTGGTCGTAGGGCTG
>CALMLK010000367.1 GCA_937868035.1 uncultured Alphaproteobacteria bacterium | reverse complement strand
TCTCTGCCCGGTAAGGTTATCGCCGCGCCCTCCTCCGTTGAAATCTAAAGCTTTCCCGACTCCATTAACCAATCAGTAACACTTGTGTTGCGCGTGAGGCCGCGATGTAAGAGTCTTAATGAAGAGTTAATGGTGTGGGTGGGCGTAAAGATGAAGATGCGGTTGGGAATGGTGGTCGCGGGTCTCCTGGCAACCTTGTCCGGTTCGGCGGCGCTGGCTGGCAATGCCAGTCTCTTCGTGACGGAACATGGCCGCACCAAGCCGCCCATCGGCTACGTCAAGTTCTGTGCCCAGAGCCCGGCCGAATGCAAGAGCCGCGGCACCCTGCTCACCCCGCACCTGAAGATGACGCCGGAACGCTGGTCGGACCTGTTCCAGGTGAACATGAAGGTCAACACCTCGATCAAGCCCGCCTCGGACCAGGAGCTCTACGGCGAAGTGGAATTCTGGACCTATCCCGTCACTGCCGGTGATTGCGAGGACTACTTGCTCCTCAAGAAGCGTGAACTGGAAGCCCGCGGCTTCCCATCTTCCGACCTGCTGATCACCGTGGTGCTGGATGAAAACGGCGAAGGCCATGCCGTCCTCACCGTCAGCACCGATGGCGGCGACTACGTGCTCGACAACCGCCGCGATGACATCCTGCTGTGGAGCGAGACCAACTACCGCTTCCTGAAGCGCCAGACGCAGCGCGACCCCAAGCAGTGGGTATCGCTCGACGACGCCAAGACCACCGCCACCGCCTCGCTGGGCAGCAGCGTCGGCAACTGAACGGGATCATCCGCGCGGGCACTTCATGCAGGAAAAGCAGGACCAGCGCGGCTACATCATCAATGTCCTTGACCGGACAGGCTGGAACCAGACGGAACTGGCCAAGCGTGCCGGGCTTGATCCATCGACGCTCTCGCGATTCCTCTCCCCCGCCCAAGCCGGCCAATCCCTGCGCCAGACCACCTTGCGCCGCATCGCGCAGGTCACGGGTATTCCCTTCAATGGCGACGCCGGCCATTCGGCCACATCCTACGCCGGTCTTGCGGAGCCCGAGGCACAACCGCTCGATGCCACCCCATCATCATTGGCCAGCGATGTGCTCGCACGCTTGCGCGCCACCATTCCCGCCGTTGATGCCTGGACCTTGAAGAGCCGTGCGCTTGAACTGGCCGGATATCGGCCCGGCGACATTCTTTTCGTGCAACTGGGAACGCCTGCCCTCAAGGGCGACGTGGTCTGTGCGCAGATCTACGACTGGCATGCCCAGCGCACTGAAACCGTGTTCCGCATTTTCCAGCCGCCCTATCTCGTGGCGGCAACGGCCGACGCGGAGTTGCTCCGCCCCTACGCCACCGATGAAGAGAGCGTGGTGATCAAAGGCGTGGTGCTGCACACGCTGCGCAGCCGCTAACAGCGCGCCACAATTATTTCACAATTTTCACATGATTTTTTGCTTTTACGCAATTCATGATTGTGCTATAGAAAGAAATCGCCTCTGGGGAGAGTGCTAATGAAGTTGGTTTTTACCGCCGCGGAAGTGGCGGAAGCCCTGCAGATATCGGTGGAAGAATTGCTGTCACAGCTTCCGACGCTGGAAGCAAATGGCTTTCCGCTGCCCTTGCCGGGTCTCGAACAGCGTTGGTCCATCATCGATATCGTGAACTGGGTGAACAGCAGCATTCGCGTATCGCCGCCGCATCAATCCGGCAGTTGGCCGGCGGTGAGTCCGCGCTTGTCCTGACGCGCCGCTCCGGCACCTTTCTATCAGACAAGACCTGTGGTGTAGCGCTTCCAGTTGCGGACGTATCCTTCCGCCGACCGCGTGAGCTGTGCTGCCCCTTCCGCATCAAGGACGCGGATCACCTTGCCCGGCGCCCCGACCACGAGGGAATTGTCGGGAATCGACTTGCCCTCCGGGATGAGGGCATTGGCGCCGATCAGGCAATTGCGCCCGATCACCACGTTGTTCAGTACTGTCGCTCCCATGCCGATCAGCGAATTGTCGCCGATGGTACAGCCGTGCAGGATTGCCTTGTGACCGATCGTGCAATTGCGTCCGATGGTAAGCGGTGAACCCATGTCCGTGTGCAGCACGCAGCCATCCTGCACATTGCTGCCCTCGCCCACCTCGATCCATTCATTATCGCCGCGCAGCACCGCGTGAAACCACACGCTTGCATCTCGCAACAGGCGGACCTTGCCGATCACATCTGAACTGGGCGCAATCCAGTACAGGCCCGCGTCCGGCAACACGGGCGATATGCCATCCAGGGTGTGAAGTGCCATCTTGTCCCTCAGGTGAGTCCGAAAACCTGGGTGAGGATAAACACGCCCTGCATGAAGCTCCAGACCAAAGCGGCAGCGAGCACCGGAATGCCGACGAGCGGCCGGTCGATCAGGTCATCAAAGGCATCGAGCAGGATGGTGGTGGGCGCGGCGAAGACGATGGCCAGCACGCGGAGCGGCGTCAGCAGCGTGGGATTGGCATCGAAAAGACCCGCGAGGCGCGGTTCTTCATCCGTCGCGATGGCCCAGACCGAACCGATGATGCCCGCCGACACGAAACCCACGGCAATGGCAAACAGATAGGCCGCATGCTGAACGTCCATGACGCAATCCCACACTCACGCGCAACTGTCCCACAACGGGACAGCGCATTTACACATGATTCAGGATTGCAAGATCAGGGCCGCAAGGCAAGCGGATTGACCAGCGAAAGTGCGACTCCGCGCTTCACGGTCACTGGAGAGACCGGCAGACGGTTGGGCGTAACGCCCTACTCCTCGAGGTCGAAATCGAGAATGGCCATGGAGAAGTTATACGACAGCTCGCCGTCTTCCTCGTCGCGGAAGATGACGCCGATGAACTCGTCACCGATGTAGACTTCACCTGAGTCCTTCTTCTGCGGACGGGCGCGCACGGAAAGACCGGCGTTGTCGAATTTGGCACGCAGGAATTTCGTCAGCTTGGCAATTTCATCGGGCTTCAAGATCAGTGCTCCACAGGTTGCGGGGGCCGGGCTTAGACCTGATCCGCACCTTCTGCAACCGCATCAACTTGATGATCCATGGCCCGCGACGGTTCCTCGCAGCCGGCATAGCCGACGATCTTGGCGGGAACCCCGGCGACGGTGCGGTTGGGCGGCACATCATGCAGCACGACCGAGCAGGCGGCGATGCGCGAGCAATTGCCGATCTCGATGTTGCCCAGCACCTTGGCACCAGCCCCCACGAGCACGCCGCGGCGGATCTTGGGGTGGCGGTCTCCGGATTCCTTGCCCGTGCCGCCGAGCGTCACGCCCTGCATGATCGAGACATTGTCCTCGATGATGCAGGTTTCGCCGATGACGATGTCATGGCCGTGGTCGATCATGATGCCCTTGCCGATGCGCGCGGCGGGATGAATGTCGAGACTTGAGATCAGCGAGGAACGGCTCTGCAGGAAGTAGGCGAAGTCCTTCCGTCCCATCTCCCAGAGGCGGTGCGCCATGCGGTGCGTCTGCAAGGCCTGGTAGCCTTTGAAATAAAGAAAGGGATCAATGTAGCGGTGGCAGGCCGGGTCGCGGTCGAAGGTGGCGGTGAGGTCGGCCCGCGCCGAAAGCCCGATGTCGGGTTCGGCTTCAACAGCATCCTGGAAAGCGTTGACGATGGTGTCGGAGCCCAGGTCGGCGCTGCCGAGGCGCTGCGCCAGACGGTGGATCAAGGCCGATTCGAAGCTGTCATGGGCCAGCAGCGAGGAATAGATGAAGGCCCCCAGCGCCGGTTCCTGCGCCACGGCATCTTCCGCTTCCGTGCGCACACGGTTCCACACGGGATCGATCTTTTCGACAGGCTTGGTATTGACGTCACGGACCATGGTCGGGCTCCTCGGAAGCGCCAGTCTAGCATGAATTGGTTGATGTGGGGAGAAGGCTTGAGCGACACAAGGGCATGAGGGTTAAGCCCGTGCAGCAACCCCTTAATCGCCTGCCGGGCATGACGCCGGTGCGCCGCGCAGGGCTGCCATGCTCCTCATCCCGCAGGCCGGTACGGCACCTCTGGCTGTTGACCCCGGACTTTCCCCGGCCTTATCTCGCAAACCCCCTCAACCCACTTTCAGGTTCCCATGCCCATCATCAACCGCGTTGCCGACCTGCACGACGAAATCACCGCCTGGCGCCACGACATCCACGAAAACCCGGAACTGCTGTTCGAGGTGCACCGCACCGCAGCCGTGGTCGCCGACAAATTGCAAGCCTTCGGTTGCGATGAGGTGGTCACGGGAATCGGCCGGACCGGCGTCGTGGGCGTCATCAAGGGCCGGAAGCCGGGCGCGGGCAAGACCATTGGCCTCCGCGCCGACATGGATGCACTGCCGATCACGGAAGAAACCAACGCGCCCTACGCCTCGAAAACACCGGGCCTGATGCACGCCTGCGGCCATGACGGCCACACCGCGATGCTGCTCGGTGCAGCGAAATATCTGGCGGAGACGCGCAATTTCGCCGGTACGGCTGTTGTGATCTTCCAGCCCGCCGAGGAAGGCGGCGGCGGCGCCGACGTGATGCTGAAGGACGGCCTGATCGCCCGCTTCGGTATCGAGGAAGTTTATGGCCTGCACAACATGCCGGGGATCGGGCTTGGACAGTTTGCGATCCGCCCCGGCCCCCTGATGGCGGCATCGGATGTGTTCGAAGTCACCATCGATGGCCGCGGCGGACACGCGGCGCGTCCACATGCCTGCATCGATCCCGTGGTGACGATCAGCCATATCGTGACGGCACTGCAGACAATCGCCTCCCGCAATGCCGACCCGTTGGATTCGGTCGTGGTGTCAGTGACGGCCATCGAGGCGGGCAAGGCCTCCAACGTCATCCCCTCGACAGCGTTGTTTCGCGGCACGGTGCGCACACTGAAAGAGGAAACCCGCCACTTTGCAGCACAACGCTTCAAGGAGATCGTCTCCGGCATCGCCGAAACATTCAACTGCACAGCGGCGATCGACTACAGGTTCGGCTATCCCGTGACATCCAACCACGCCCGCGAAACCGACTACGCGATCAGCGTGGCGCGCGAGATCGTGGGCGAGACGAATGTCGATACCGCCACCATGCCGCTCATGGGTGCTGAGGATTTCGCCTATATGCTGAATGCGCGGCCCGGCGCCTATATCTTCCTTGGCAATGGCGACAGCGCGGGCGTGCACAATCCGGCCTATGACTTCAATGATGCGGTGATCCCGTTCGGCGTCAGCTATCTGGCGCGGCTGGTGGAAAAGGCCGCGTAAAGACCGTCATCACGGCGCTGAAGCACGCGCCGGGATCTGGCTTTCCGCAAGGAACGCGAGCACCGCCTGCTTGTATCCCTTGTCGCCCACGGCGTTTATGTGGTTCCGCCCCGGCAGGGCGACGCCCCTTGCCGTGGGCATGAGGGCAACAAGGGGCGCGATGGGCCCGGCCACCTCGTCAGCATCGCCCGCCACCACCAGCACGGGAACGCAAATCTGG
>CALMLK010000366.1 GCA_937868035.1 uncultured Alphaproteobacteria bacterium | reverse complement strand
GGTTTCGGGAGCGCCGAAGGGGCCGGCCGCAGCGGCGTCCCATCCGGCCCGGCGCAACACCTCGCCGCGGGCCGCCGCAAGGCACACGAAGTTGGCGACCGTCGCCCCCGTGACGAAACCGACCGAGGCCGCGCGCGGCAGATCGAGAAGTTCCAGCAACCAGCGCGCGGCCACGGCTTCGCAGGCGGCGGCGGCGGGCGAGGCCTGGTGATTGCCTGTATTCTGCCCATAGGCGCTGGCCAGCATGTCAACCGCTACGCCCGCGGGGTGGGAACTGCCGATCACCCAGCCGAAGAAGCGCGGACCCGTCGCCATCTGCAAGCCCTGCTCTGCGCGATCGGCAAGCGTCTCCAGAATCTCGCGCGGCACTCCGCCCTCCTCCGGCAGCGCCTCATCAAACAGTGCGAGCATCTCGCGATAGGATTTCTGCGGCGCCTGGGGCAGCGTGCTGGTGCGCGAGCGGAACATCGCGGCGCGGTCTGCGGCGGCACGGAACAACTGGGAAAGTGTCTCACTGCTCATGCAGCACCTCGGCAAGAAGGTTCATGCGCCCCGTCGGCGGAAAGCCTAACACGGCCTTGCGCCTCTCCGCCACTTCCGCCAACACTTGCGCCAAAATTGCAAGGCAGGTGAGTCCCATGGCGGTGACGAAGGGTTACAAGCAGCTTCTCGATGAAGCCAACGCGCAGGTTCGCACCGTCTCGCCCGAAGAGGCACAGGCGCTTGCCGCGACAGGCGAGGCGCTGATCATCGACCTCCGCGATCCGCGCGAGGTGGAACGGGAGGGACGGATCGCCGGCGCCCACCATTGCCCGCGCGGCATGCTGGAATTCTGGATCGATCCCGAAAGCCCCTATCACAAACCTTATTTTGCCGAAGCCAAGAGCTTCATCTTCCACTGCGCAAGTGGCTGGCGTTCGGCGCTCGCCGCCAAGACAGCGCAGGACATGGGCCTCGCGCCCGTCATGCACATGGGCGGTGGCTTCACCGCCTGGAAAAAGGCGGACCTTCCCGTGGAGAGCGGCGAGAAGCCGAAGACCGCGCCATGAGTGAAGCGCAAACCACGGTGGCTCCCGTCTTGCAGCGCCCCGTGGTGCGGGCCTTGCTGGTGGCGGGCATCCTCATCATCACGGCGGCGACCATCCTGCTCTTCATGGGGCGCGAACCCATCTGCAAGTGCGGCTACATCATGCTGTGGAACGGCGTGGTGCAGAGCGCCAACAACTCGCAGCACATCAGCGACTGGTACACTTTCTCGCACATCATTCACGGCTTCATCTTCTACGGCCTGACTCGCCTCGCCTTCCCGCGCTGGAGTCTCGCGGCGCGGCTGACGGTGGCGACGTTCGTCGAAGGCAGCTGGGAAATTTTCGAAAACACCGACTTCGTCATCAACCGCTACCGCGAGGCGACGATCTCGCTCGACTACTATGGCGACAGCGTTCTCAATTCCGTCTGCGATATTCTCGCCATGGTGGCTGGCTTCTTCCTGGCGCGCCGCCTGCCCGTCTGGGTCACTGTGGCGCTGGCCGTCTTCTTCGAACTCTTCACCGGCTACATGATCCGCGACAACCTCGCGCTCAACATCGTGATGCTGTTGTGGCCGCTGGATGCGATCAAGGCATGGCAGGCGGGAGGCTGAACCTCCCGCCGCCGTCGCTTACTGAAACACGTTTTCCGACTTGAAGCCGGTGGCGATCACGTTGCCCGAGGGGCCTGCGGTGAAGCACCAATCCGTGGCCGACCCCGGCTGAATGGCACAGGCGGGGCCCTTGTTCGTCTTGATGCTGGTGCCCTTCCATGGCGTCCATACGCCCTTCAGGTTCTCGCGTGACCAGACCATGCCATCGTCACCCCGCACCAGCACGCGCACGCCCGGCGACAGGGAGCCAGCAACGATCTGTGGGCGGAATGAGGTCGAGCCGCCGAGGTTCTTGGCCGACTGATACGTCGCACCTTGCAGCTTGTGCACGACGGTGGAGCCATCGCTGGATTTCGCCGCGCAATAGATGGTGGCGGAGTTGGGTCCGGCCTGGCGGCAGGCGGGCATGCCCGCGATCTTGCCGTTGGTCGGCGTCCAGCCGTGCCACACCCAGAAATCCGTATCCGGGTCCTTGTTCTTCCAGTTGGCGACGAGCCGGCCCAGCTGGTCCTTCACGAAGACGATCACATTCGTCTTGCCTTCTTCATCGAGATAGGACGCCGCCGCAGGCGATGCCTTGGAGAGGCCGTCGGTCTTCTCGTGCTGTGCCCATTTGCCGTTGATGAAGGAGATGGACCAGACGTAGTCGCCGGCACCGATGTAGTTGCAGGTCACGCCGTGGCTGGAACTGGCGCAGGACGGTGACACGCTCATGGTTTTGCTGCCGGCCTGAACCCAGCCAAACCACTTGCCGTTCCCGTCGCCCGCCTGCCACCACAGCTTTCCATCGCCCCCCTTGCCGAACACGGCAACGCGCGCCTGTCCATTGTCCTTAAATGCCACTGCGCTGAGTTCACCCTGCACCACACCGCCCAGGTCTTGCGTCATGGTGCTCGGCGGCGCCTCGTCGTCGCCGTCGTCCTGTCCCGGCGTGTTGTCGCCGTTTGGATTCTGTGCCGGCAGACCATCGCCACCCTGCTGTGCAATTTCGTCATCTTCCGCAGCGCCGTCAGAATCGATCTGCACGCTCTCCGACTTGCAGGTGATGGACTTGAAGCCGGTGCAGTTGTCGCTGTCACAAATCTGCCCGCCGGAGAAGACCTTCGTCTTGGCGCCCGGAGCCTTGTCCTGCGCATAGGCCGACGCACCTGCGAATTCATGCAGCTTGCAGAAAGCGTCAGCTGCGGGCTTGCCGCATTTGTCGCCCCAGATCTTGCACCAATCCAGGCGCACGCCGTTGATTTTCGGTTTGGTGAAGGTCGTTTCCTCCGCTTGTGCGGGCGCGGCGAAGGTAAGTGCAGTGGCGGCGAGCAAGACAAAGCCGCGAACGGTTGACGAGAATGACACGTGAAACCTCCCAGTTTCCTGTGCCCCCGAGGGGGCACGGTGCTTGATCGGGGGAGACGCGTCAAGTGATCCCGCGCTCCGGTTGCGAATGGAGCGGGAAATATCAACCGGCCCGTGAATGGCCGCTGAACAGTTCATTCAGTAGGCGAAATCGCGGAAGACGCGCGACACGTCGCCCTTCCATGCGCCGTGATAGAGGTCGAGCAGATTGTCTGCCGCCGTCTTGCCGCTCGCCACCGTCTCGTCCAGCACATCGAGGAAGGAGCCTTCAGGCTTGCCCTTGCAGCCCGTGAGGCCGCGCGCATCGAGACCGGCCCGGGCGAGCTTCAGCACATCAGCCGCGATGGACGAGACGCGGCGCCCGCCGACGGTCGCACGAAGCCCAGCCGTCGGCACGGCATCGCGCAAGCTCTGCCGCTCATCCGCACTCCAGCCCTTGACCAGGTCCCAGGCCGCATCAAGCGACGGCTGGTGATAGAGGATGCCCACCCAGAACGCCGGTAGCGCGCACAGCCGCCGCCACGGACCGGAATCGGCGCCGCGCATTTCGAGATAACGCTTGAGGCGCACCTCCGGGAAAATCGTGGTGAGGTGATCGGCCCAGTCCTTCATCACCGGCTTCTCGCCGGGAAGCTGCGGCAGCTTGCCATCGAGGAACTTGCGGAAGCTCTCGCCCGCCGTGTTGACGAACTTGCCATCGCGCATGACGAAATACATGGGCACGTCGAGGGCGTAATCCACATAGCGCTCGAAGCTCATGCCATCTTCGAAGGCAAAGGGCAGCATGCCGGCGCGGGCATTGTCGGTGTCGGTCCACACATGACTGCGGAACGTGAGGAAGCCGTTCGGCTTGCCTTCAAGGAATGGCGAATTGGCGAAGAGTGCCGTCGCGATCGGTTGCAGGGCAAGTGAGAC
>CALMLK010000365.1 GCA_937868035.1 uncultured Alphaproteobacteria bacterium | reverse complement strand
GAGGCCCCCGCAGAGGCCGACCTCGTGGTCCCCGTCCCCGACTCGGGCATCGGGGCCGCCGTGGGCTACGCCAAGGCGAGCGGGCTCCCCCTGGAGTTCGGCCTCTACAAGAACCCCTACGCCGGGCGCACCTTCATCCAGCCCACCCAGGAGCTCCGCGACCTGAAGACGAGGCTCAAGCTCTCCCCCACGGGGGCAGTGAAGGGCAAGCGGGTGGTCCTGGTGGACGACTCCATCGTCCGGGGCACCACGAGCCGCCGCATCGTGCGCATGCTCAAGGAGGCGGGGGCCCTCGAGGTCCACTTCCGCGTCTCTAGCCCCCCCATCCGCTTCCCCTGCTACTACGGCATAGACACCGCGGCCCGCAAGGAGCTCATCGCCGCGGAGAAGAGCGTGGAGGAGATCCAGGCCTACATCGGGGCGGACTCTTTGGCCTTCCGCTCGGAGGAGGGGGTCAAGCGGGCCATCGGGCGGCCCGTCTGCCTCGCCTGCTGCAACGGGCGCTACCCGGCGGGGGTGCCCGAGGAGGGGGAAAAACTCGCCCTAGAGCTTCTCTAGGACGAAGACCCGGGGGTAGACGCCCCCCTGCTCCACCACCCGGGCGTGGCGGAGGGCGAAGCCTCGCGCAATTCACGGGCGAGGTCGTCCTCGTCCTCACCGGCACGCAGCAGGCAGGCGGCGGAATAGGCCGCTGCCGTGGAGCGGCTGATGCCGGCCCAGCAATGGATGAGCAACGGGGCGGCGCGGTCCCACTCGGTGATGAAGTGCACGAGCCGTTCGGCATCGCGCATCTTCGGGCCTTCGAGGCCGCCGCCATCGGCGTTCACATCATGGAAGGTCAGCCTGAGGTGCTGGCCATCGGCCAGTGCCGGAAAATCCGGATGGGGCGTGTCGGGACTGAGGATGCTGATGGCGCGTTTGGCGCCATGGGCGGCGAGTTGCGCATGGCTGTCGCGCAGGCTGGTGACAATGATCATGATGCGGCCTGCAATTTGGCGAAGGCCGCACAGTATTGCGATGCGGCTTTGGTCGCAGGGAGCGGCGAAAGGGCGTGACCGAATTCCGGTGCGAGCCCGGTGAGGCCGCGCGGGTTACCGAAGAAGCGGCGGGCTTCGTCCAGGGCAAATCCGGCAAGCTGGGTGGCCTCCAGGTAGGCGGCAACGCGGTCGGCCTGCTTGATCTGGTCGAGCAATTCGGCGCGGGCCACGGGTGGCAGGCCGAAACGCAGGTGGATGGCGCCGAGCAGGCGGTTCTCGAAGGCCTTGTAGTCGACGCCGAGCGCTGCCTTGAACGGCGAGATCATGTCGCCGATCACATATTCCGGCGCATCGTGCAGCAACGCCACAAGCCGGTCGGCGCGCGATGCCGCTGGCGTGAGGTGGGCAAAGATCGCTTCCACGACCACGCAATGCTGCGCCACGGAGAAGGCGTGGTCGCCGCGCGTTTGTCCATTCCAGCGCGCCACGCGGGCAAGGCCATGGGCAATGTCCTCGATCTCGATATCGAGCGGTGAGGGATCGAGCAGGTCAAGGCGGCGGCCGGACAGCATGCGCTGCCAGGCGCGGGGCGGAACGGTATTCATCGGCGGGCCAAAGTCTTCACGTGTGCATGGCGGTGACAGCCTACCAGATGGTCGTTGACGAGGCCGCAGGCCTGCATGAAGGCGTAGACAATCGTGGGTCCGACGAAACGGAAGCCGCGCTTCTTGAGGTCCTTGGAAATCTTCTCCGCCAGGGGCGTCTGGGCCGGGACATCGCCCATGCCGCGGAAACTGTTCTGCACCGGCCTGCCATCGAGGAAGCCCCAGAGATAGGCGGAAAAGTCCGGCATTTCGAGATAGGCCTGGGCGCTCGTCACCGCTGCGTCGATCTTCAGCCGGTTGCGGACAATGCCGGGGTCGTTCATCAGCGCCGCAACCTTGCGGGCGTCGTAGCGGGCGATTTTCTCCGCGTCGAAATTGTCGAACACGGTGCGGAAGTGATCGCGCTTGCGCAGGATGGTGATCCACGACAACCCCGCCTGAAAGCCGTCGAGGATGAGCTTCTCGAACAACGCGCGCGAGTCATATTCGGGCACGCCCCAGTCGGTGTCGTGATAGTGCACGTATAGGGAGTCCGTGCCGCACCAGGGGCAGCGGTTCTTGCCGTCGTCGTGGGGCGTGGCATTCATGCAGCGGCATCCGGGATGGTGACAGGGAGGGTCATCCACTGCGGCTTGTGAACGGTGAGCGTGACAGCGGATGTCAGCAGTGGTGCCGTCGCTTCCGCCAGGCGATCGAGGCGGAGGAGGGCCAGTCCCTCCGTTCCGACCGACGACAAGACTTCACCGATGGCGGTGGAGCCTGAACGGATTTCGCTGCCCTTCGGGGGCAAGGCTGCGGTGCCCGTGATGGGCAGGATGCGGTTGCGGGCCGTCCCCCGGTGTTGCATGCGCGACACCACTTCCTGTCCTACGTAACAGCCCTTGGTGAAACTCACGCCGTGAACAAGGTCGAGGTTGGCTTCGTGGGGAAAGAGCGCGTTCTCGCCGATGTCGGCGTCGCTGTCGGCAAGGCCGTGGGCGATGCGTGTTGCCGTGTAACCCGTTCCTTCCGACAAAGCGCCCGTGGTCACGATGCTGCGCTGGCCGAGGCTTGCGAGACGCGGATCATCTCCGCCCAGTCCTGTGGCGCTGCCCACGGCGATGCGGCTGCCTTCATCCGCCTCGATCTCGATCTTCGCCCGCAGGCGGTAGAGCTTCAGTTTCTGCAGCAGGGCGCTGCGTTGCGACAGCGCGCAATCGATGAAGACGTTCGTTCCGTCATGGATCACAAAGACATCATGCTGGATTTTGCCCTGCGGCGAGAGCAGGGCGCCGTAGGCCCAGGTGCGGGGCGGCAGGTCTGCGGTTTCGCAGGTGAGGAGGTTGTGGAGGAAGGCCAATGGCGCTTCGCCCGCAAGCCGTACGACGGCGCGGGAGGAAAGAATTTGTGCTGCGAATGGTGAAGCCATGTGCCTTGCGTCGGTTCGGCATTCTCTTTACGAAAGCCCGGACGCCCAATCAAGAAAGGCCCTCCATGTCACGACAGGTTGATCTCATCCTCAAGGGGGGAACCGTGGTCAACCAGGATGGCATGGGTGTCCGTGACATCGCCGTGGACAAGGGCCGCATCGTGGCCGTGGGCGATCTCGCAGGATTTGCCGCCGCCGAGGTGCGGGACTGCCGCAAGTTGCACATCCTGCCCGGCGTGATCGACAGTCAGGTGCATTTCCGCGAGCCCGGCCCCACCCACAAGGAAGACCTGGAAACGGGCAGCCGCGCTGCCGTGGCGGGAGGCGTCACCGTTGTCTTCGAGATGCCCAACACCAAACCAACGACAACCAGCGCGGAAGCCCTGGCGGACAAGGTGGCGCGGGGCCGCAACCGCATGTTCTGCGATTTCGCCTTCTATGTCGGCGGCACGCGGGACAACATCGCTGACATCCCGGCTCTTGAAAAGCTGGAAGGGTCGGCTGGCATCAAGGTCTTTGCAGGGTCCTCGACCGGCGATCTGCTGGTCGACGATGATGGCGGACTGGACCAGATCATTGCGCGCCTGGCGCGGCGGGCGGCCTTTCACAGCGAAGATGAATTTCGCCTGCGCGAGCGTGTCGGACAACAGGTGCCCGGTGATGCCGCGAGCCATCCCGTGTGGCGCGACGTGGAGGCGGCGGTGCTGTGCACCACGCGCCTCTGCCGTATCGCACGCCGGCACGGCAAGCGCATCCACATCCTGCATGTGTCCACGCGGGACGAGTTGCCCATCCTGGCGCAGCACCGCGATGTGGCATCGGTGGAGGTGACGCCGCATCACCTCACCCTCTCAGGGGATGACTACGCCCGGCTCGGCACGCGGTTGCAGATGAACCCGCCAGTGCGCGGCGCGGAACACCGGGACGGCCTGTGGGCCGCGATCCAATCCGGCCTCGTCGATGTGCTTGGTTCCGATCACGCGCCGCACACGCTGGAAGAAAAGGCCAAGCCCTATCCCCAATCGCCTTCCGGCATGACCGGCGTGCAGACGCTGGTGCCCATCATGCTCGACCATGTGAACAAGGGCCGGCTCACGCTGGAACGGTTTGTTGATCTCACGTCCCATGGTCCGCAGCGTATCTTCGGCTTGTCGCGCAAGGGCCGCATCGCGGAAGGCTATGACGCCGATTTCACCATCGTTGATCTGTCGCGCAGCGAAACCATCCGCAATGAATGGATTGAAAGCCGCAGCCAGTGGACTCCCTACGACGGCGTGCGTGTGCAGGGCTGGCCCGTTGGCACGTTCATTCGTGGTGTCTGCGCCATGTGGCAGGGCGAAATCCCCGGACCGGCCACGGGGCAACCCGCGCAATTCACTGAAGCCCTGCAACCGGAGACACTGACGTGACCGAGCGTTTTCGCGCCATCCTCGTGAGCAAGACCGATGACGGCCAGAAGGTGGAATTTGTCCGGCTGACCGAGGCCGACCTGATGGAGGGCAATGTCACGATCGACGTTGCGCACTCGTCTGTGAACTACAAGGATGGCCTGGCGATCACGGGCAAGGGCCCGATCATCCGGCGCTGGCCGTTGGTGCCGGGCATTGATCTCGCGGGCACGGTGCGCTCCTCCACCCATCCGCAGTGGAAGGTCGGCGACAAGGTCGTGCTGGGCGGCTGGGGTGTCGGCGAAGGCCACTACGGTGGTTTCGCTGAAGTGGCCCGCGTCAACGGCGATTGGCTGGTGCCCTTGCCGGATGGATTCAGCACAGCCGATGCCATGGCCGTGGGTGTTGCGGGCTATACGGCCATGCTGTGTGTGATGGCGCTGGAAGAGCAGGGCGTCACCCCGGCGCAGGGCGAAGTGCTGGTCACGGGTGCGGCGGGCGGGGTCGGATCAACCGCTGTCGCCATCCTGTCGAAGCTCGGGTTCAACGTCGTCGCTGCCACGGGGCGGCCCGAGGAAGAGGCATTTCTCAGGTCGCTCGGGGCCGCGTCGATCATTGACCGCGAGGAGTTGCAGGGTCCGGTGAAGCCGCTGGCGAAGGCGCGCTGGGCGGGCGTTGTCGATACGGTGGGTTCCACCATGCTGGCCAACGCCATTTCGCAAGTGTTGCCGGAAGGCACCGTTGCGGCAACGGGACTTGCGGGTGGCATGGATTTGCCGACCAGCGTGGCCCCGTTCATCCTCCGGGGTGTGCGGCTCATCGGCGTCAATTCCGTGACAACACCGCAACCGCGCCGCATCGCCTGCTGGAAGCGGATTGCCCAAGACCTCGACAGGAGCAAGCTCGCGGCCCTCACCACGCACATCACGCTTGATGATGTGCCGCGCGTGGCGGCGGAGATCGTGGCGGGCAAGGTGCGTGGCCGCGTCGTGGTGGATGTGAAGCCATGAGCCTCCGCATTGTTCGGGGCGGACTGGACGACCCTCAGGTGCTGGCGATGCTGAAGTTGCACTTCGACACGAATGTTTCCGTGACGCCCAAAGGCTCGGCCCATGTCTTCGACGTGTCGCGCCTCAAGTCGCCCGATATTTCCTTCTGGTCGGCGTGGGAAGGCGAGACGCTGATGGGGGTTGGCGCGCTGAAACGCATGAGTGCGAACGAGGGCGAAATCAAATCCATGCACACGCTGAAGACGGCGCGGCGGAGCGGCGTGGGCTCAGCATTGCTCAGCCACATCATGGGCGAGGCCAAGGCCATGGGGCTGTCGCGCTTGTTTCTGGAAACAGGGTCGTTCGATTTCTTCGCGTCGGCGCGTGCACTCTATGCGCGCCATGGCTTTGCGGAATGCCCGCCGTTCGAAGGCTACAAGCCGGACCCCAACAGCACCTTCATGGCGCGGGATATCTGAACACGATTACTGGGTGGTCTTGCCCACGGTGAACTCGCCCTGACGGATTCGCTCCGGCAGGCGGGCGCACATCTGCGCCACGGGCTCCTCGCCATAGCTGGCGATCATGTCGGAGAGGGCGGCGAAAATCGCGGCGGTGGCAATGGCGTCGGAGTCCAGCCCATCATACACGGCCTCTTCCCAGGCCTCGAGGATGTAGCGCAACGCCACTTGTTTCGCCTCTTGCGCGGGCTGGGGCGGGGCAGGCTTGTGATCGAGTTTGAGCATGGTTTTGAAAGGCAATCAGTGTGTGCGGCGTCAGTGGATTCACCTTAGCAGAGCACTTCACGCCAGCGAGTCATCCCTTAATTGAAGGTTAACGCGGGCGGCTCATTTTTCTTCAAAGGTTCAGCAGTTGCCGGGCGCGGGCCACCGCTCCGGCGATATTCGGGGCGAGGTTGAAGGCGGGAAGCTCGGCGGGGGCCACCCAGGCCACGGCATCGGAGTCGCTCGCGGCCTGTGCTTCTCCGGCGAGAAACAACCCTGTGTAGCTGCTGATCAGGAAGGTCGCCTGCGGCGTGGAGATGCGGAACTCGCCGATCAATTCCCGCAGGTCTGCCTGAACACCCGTTTCTTCCAGGAGCTCCCTGTGGGCCGCCTCCAATGCGGTCTCGCCGGCCTCCAGCTTGCCTCCGGGAAAGGCCCAGGTTCCACGGCCCAGGGCCTTGCCCCGGCGTGCCAGCAACACTTTCCCCTCGTGCCAGACGCACGCCGAGGCTGCTTTGATGAGGGGCGGGGCGCTGCTAAGATTTTCCGTCATGTGTGGACTTTACAGTTTCAGGCGCTCTCCGGAAGAGACGCGCACGCTTTTCAACTATCTGGAGACGCCGGACTTCCCGCCGCGCACCTACGTGACGCCGGGCGGCCCCATCGCCATCGTGCGCAAGGGGCAGGAGAACCGGCACTTCGGATTGGTGCGCTGGGGTTTCGTTCCGTCATGGGCCAAGGAGGTGGCGCCGGGCAAGCCGCTGATCAACGCCCGTTGCGAGACGGTGCTGGAGAAGCCCACCTTCCGCAATGCCATCCGGCGGCGGCGCTGCCTCATTCCGGCGGATGGCTTCTATGAATGGGAAGGCGACGTGCCCGGCCAGAAGAAGCCCTATTTCATCCACCGGCCCGATGACGGGTTGATGGCCTTCGCCGGGATCTGGGAACACTGGATGGGGCCGGACGGATCCGAACTTGAGACAGCAGCCATCATCACCACATCCGCCAACGCGCTCGTCGCCACCATTCACACCCGCAGCCCCGTGATCATCC
>CALMLK010000364.1 GCA_937868035.1 uncultured Alphaproteobacteria bacterium | reverse complement strand
TCAGCAGCACGGCCTGCGCAATGTTGAGCGAGGCGTAAGCGGGGTTCACCGGCGCCGTCACGATCACATTCGCCAGCGAAACCTCTTCGTTGTTGAGGCCGTAGCGTTCCCGCCCGAACATCAGCGCGATCTTCTCGCCCCGGGCAACGCGGGCGCGCATGTCCAGCCCCGCCTGCTCCGGCGTCATGACCTCCTTGGTCATGCCACGCGGCCGGGCCGTGGTGGCATAGACATAATGTGTTTCGTGAAGTGCGTCTTCCAACGTCTTGTAAATGGACGATTTTTCGACAGTTTCATGGGCACCGGAGGCGGCGGCGACAGCCCTCTCCCGGTCCCAGCCCTCGCGTGGATCCACGAGCTTCAGGTCGAACAACCCGAAATTCGCCATGGCCCGGGCTGCCATGCCGATGTTCTCGCCCAACTGCGGATTGACCAGCACCACCGAAGGTGCCGGGCCGAAGTCAATCTTGCGTGTCGAGTCTGTGCCTGCCATGGCGGTGGAATAGCGGCAGTTTCAACCCCGAAAAAGCAAATTCGGGCGGAAGCATGCCCGCCTCACGCTCCTCCACGCCTCACACCTTCCCCTTCACCGCGTTCGCCACGGCTTGATACGAGATGCTGCCATCCGGGCCAGGGAGAAGGGTTTCCTTCAGCCGCTTCTGCAATTCCTGCCGTTGCGCGTCGGAGAGATTGCGCAGGCGCTCGGCTTGCGGGCCAACGGGCTGGTTGCTGGACTCCCAGAAGTCGTCGAAATCGGTGAACCGCACCGTGATGGTGAGCGGCGTCGTTTCCACCTGGCGGAAACCTGCCTCGCGCCAAACGGCCTCCAGCGCCTCCCGCCGCGACACCTCGGCGCTCTGCGGATGTGGCACGTCCAGGCCCATGCCCTTCAGCGTCTTGTAGAAGGGAGACGTGGGCACCCCGCCTCCCGGCAAATCCCACATGTAGGTGGCGGCGGTCCCACCCGGCTTCACCACGCGTTTCAGTTCCTTCGCTCCCTTCAGCGGATCGGCAAGGAAGGCAATGACCAGCGCCATCACGCCTGCATCAAACAGGTCGTCCTTGAACGGAAGCTGCTGGGCGTCGCCGATGTCGAATTGCGCCAGCGCGGCGCAGGCCCGGGTCTTGGCGTAAGCGATCTGCCCCGGCGACGGATCAACGCCGGTCACGGCGGAGGGGGCCGCGCGCGCCACGATCTCTTCCGTGAAAGCGCCGTTGCCACAGCCGACATCGAGCCACGACTGGCCAGGCGGCACGTCGATCCAAGACAGGAAATCCGCACCCACTTTGCGGCTCCACCGCCCCATCAGCCGTTCGTAGGCCGCGCCATCATTGAATTGCATTGCAGGAGTCTGAGACATCGGCGCGTCCTCCGTTGGGATGAATGCTCGAAACAGTGTCCGCCGGCCGCCCCCATCCTGCGCCGGATTTGCCGCCGATGCCAGTGGAGAACGCGGGGCGCGCCTACTGCTTCACCAGCTCCACCCGCCGGTTCTTGGCGCGTCCCTCTTCCTCGTCATTGGAGGCAAGCGGTGCCAGCGGCCCCACGGCTTTGGGTGTCATGCGCTTGGCATCCACGCCCGCCTTTGCCAGCGCCTTGGTGAGCGCAATGGCGCGCGCGCCCGAGAGCTTGAGATTGTAGTCGAGGCCCCCCTGGTTGTCCGTGTGGCCCGTGACGTAAACCTTCACATCGGGATTGCCGTCGAGATAGGCGACCATCTGGTCGATCTGCTCCTGGCTCTCGGGCTTGATCAAGGCCTTGTCGAAATCGAAGTAGATGCCATAGAGCACCACCCGGCCCGCATTGGCGAGATCAGCACCGATTTCATCCGCCGACAGTGTCACGATCTTCTGCTCGCGCGCTTTCGGTTCCACGATCTGCAACAGCACGCCCACGCGGTCCTGCAGGGCCTGCGACATGTCGCCGAAGCTGCCGCCCTGGTTCTGCGCCGCCAGCACGGAGACATAGGTTTCGTTGCCCGGCTCGCCGGATTTCAGCAGCGCGTAGCGCGGGTCGATCACGGAATCGAACATCGCCTGCGAGGCCATGCCGCGCTGCGTATCGGCACCTTCCGAGACGACGAGCGAAGCCTTGTTGTTCCAGTTGTAGCTGAGCAGCTTGAAGCTCGGCCCGCACGCATCCTTGGCGCATTCGTAGACGATCGTGAAGCCCTTCGCCTTGAGGTCTTCCACGTAGTTGGCGAAAACCTCCAGCGACGAGCGGCCCTGCGGCGCCACATAAAGGGTGCGCGTCACCCGGCCCTGCACCGTCATCGTTGATGGTAACTTCTTGTCGTCGGCATATTCTTCGCCCTGCGCCGGGCCGTTGGGCAGGGTCAACTCGTCGAAGGCCTTCTTGGTCTGGCCGACGATGAAGGCACCCTCATAGCGCCCCACCAGCGAACTGTCGGCGGATTTGGCCGCATCCTTTGCCAGCGTCGCATCGAATTCCGCATTGTCGGCCCACGCCGGAACGGCAAACGAAAGGGCCACCAGCGCACTTGCCAAGGTCAGTCGCAACATCAGGATAATCTCCGCCGAAGAATCTGCCCCCGCACATACGTATCACAACATGAACGCCGCATGAAACGGCCTGCCTGCACAATGAAAACGCCACCCCGCGGACTGCGGGGTGGCGCCAGTACTGGAAGCCAGAGGTGGAATTACTTCACGAGGGACGCGCCTCCAGCTTCCGCGCCTCGCGCAGGCCCGGGAACATGCGGCTCCACAGGGCCGCCACCGCCATGGTGCCGACGCCGCCCATCACCACCGCCGTCTTGGCAGACAACAGTGCCGCAACGCTGCCGGCACGGAACTCGCCCAGTTCATTCGAGGC
>CALMLK010000363.1 GCA_937868035.1 uncultured Alphaproteobacteria bacterium | reverse complement strand
GGCAGGCGCGTTCCAGATAATAGGTGAGGTCGAAGGCTTCCGCGACCGTCGAGGCGCAGATGAGGACGCCGTGGTTGCCCATCATCATGATGGAGCGGTTGCCGAGGAGGGTGGCGAGGCGCTCTCCTTCCGCATCGGTGTTGGCCATGCCGCCGTAGCCCATGTCCACGGCCACACGGTTGAAGTAGCGGGCGGTATTCTGGTCGATGGGCTTGATTTCCGGATTGGCCAGCGAGGCCAGCGCCGTTGCATAGGGCGGATGGAGATGGATGATGCAGCGGGCGTGCGGCAGAAGCGCGTGGAGGCGGCCGTGGAGGCTCCACGCCGTCAGATCGGGTGCATCGGGGCGGTCCATGGTGGACTTGTCCTCGGCGTTGAGGAGCAGCAGGTCTGAGGCACGGATGCGGGAGAAGTGCATCCAGCGCGGGTTCATCAGGAACTGCTTGCCATCGGGCGAGACGGCGAGGCTGAAATGGTTGGCGACGGCTTCATGCCAGTCGAAATGTGCGGCGAGGCGGAAGGCGGCCGCGAGGTCCACGCGCAGTTGCTTCTCGGCGGTGTTTGTGGTGGGTTTGCGCGTGAAGGCAGTGACATCAGCCATGGCGGTCTCCTCGGAAAAGCCGGAGGCTAACGGAGCTTCCCTTCTTTGGCAAACGTTTCACCCGGAACTCTGAGGATGATGCAGATGGCTTTCAGGCAAACAGCATTGCGGGGTCTGGTGGCAGGCGCCTTCTCGCTCCTTCTGGCGACGGCTCCTGCATCCGCTGATTCGGGGCCCCAGGGCACGTGGCGCATGTCCAACGGCAAGGTGACGGTGCGCGTTTCTTCGTGCGGCGGGCAAAAGTTGTGCGCCACGATCGTTGGCCTTGCGCGGCCGACGGGCAAGGATGGCAAGCCGAAGGTCGATCACGAGAATCCCAATCCCTCGCTGCGTCACCGCCGCGTCATCGGCCTGCAAGTGGTGAGCGGAATGGCTCCGTCGGGCCCCAATGTGTGGAAGGGGTACATCTACAACGCGGATGATGGCGGCACTTACCGCTCTGAGATGCGGCTCTCGGGAAATACGATGGTTTTGAATGGCTGCTGGGGTCCATTCTGCAAAAAGAACCGTTTCATTCGCATCAAGTGATGCTATAGTGTCGCACACGGCGGGGCATTGAATCATTGGTGAGAAATCATGTCGTTTGGCCCGTTCGCCCGCGTTGCAACTTTTGCTGTCGTGATGGTGTTGGGAGTGACCCTTGCGCTTGCGCAGGAGGTCATGCCGCTGGGCGGTTTGTCCTTTGCAAAGAAGATGAAACTCGCCAAGGCGGGTGACGACACCGCGCAGTTGGCGGTGGCCATGCATTATGAACAGGGCATCGAGGCCAAGAAGGACGCGCAGCAGGCGGCACGCTGGTATCGCGAGGCCACGCTGAAAGGCAACATCGAGGCACAGTATCGCCTGGCGCGGCTCATCAGCCGGGGCGCCAAGGGCTTGACGCCAGACAAGATCGCAGCAGCAACGCTGTTGCAGGCCGGGGCCGAAAAGGGCCATGCGCCCTCCCAGAATGAATTCGGTCTCCGCCTGCAGAACGGCGATGGCATTGATGCCGATGCCGAGAAGGCGGCGCAGTGGTTCCAGAAGGCCTCCGATCAGGACTTCGCGCCAGCGAAGGTCAATCTCGGATTGCTGTATGTGCGCGGGCAGGGTGTCACCCGCGATTACGCAACGGCCCTGAAGCTGTTCACTCAAGCTGCGGACAAGGGCGATGCCTGGGCGCTGAACAATCTGGGCAGCCTATATGAAATGGGCTGGGGCACCACGAAGGACGTGGTGAAGGCGCGGGAATTCTACCGGGCCGCCATCGCCAAGGGAAACCAGATGGCGCAGGCCAACCTGTCGCGCCTTGATGGCCTGCAGGCTTCGGCCACGCAGGCGGGTGCCGGCGTTCCGGCGCAGACCCAGGGCAACTGAGTCCCGCAGGTGCGCGGCGCGGAACAGCGCCTCGTCAGCATCTTCTTAACCATGTTTCTCAACCGGGTGTTCAGCCTGTTGGCGGCACAGTGCGTGACGTGGCTGGGGAGCCACACGCATTTCGCCTCCAAGGGACGGGAGGCCGGTTGGGAGTTTCGCCATGCGGCGTCTTGGGTGGTATCTCGTTGTCTTGGGCATGGTGGCCCTTGGTCTTGTTGGCTGTGCGTCCGACCGCGGCAAGACGAAGCTTGATCCCTTTGCGGGGAAGGGCAGCGCCTATTACAAGGGCAAGGGGCCGTTGCCGGAAGGTGGCGGTCGTTATTTCGTGGGCAAGCCCTATCAGGTGGCTGGCCGCTGGTTCACGCCGAAGGAACAGCCGGGATACGACAAGGAGGGCATTGCATCGTGGTATGGCGAGGCCTTCCACGCGCGGCGCACCTCCAACGGTGAATATTTCGACATGGCAGATCTCACGGCGGCCCATCCCACCTTGCCGCTGCCGAGCTATGCCAAGGTGACCAATCTCGACAATGGCCGCGCCATCGTCGTGCGAATCAATGACCGTGGGCCGTTCGTGGGAACCCGCATCATCGACCTGTCGAAGCGCAGTGCCGACGCATTGGGCTACCGCAACAAGGGCAAGACGCACGTGCGGGTGCAATGGATTGCCAATGCACCGCTCAACGACAAGGGCTATCGCCATCTCGCCATGATGAACAGCGAGATGCAGGACGGCGCGGGCATCCGCCAGCTTGCCGCCGCCTCGCAAGGCAAGCCGCGCAATACCGCCGTTGCCGCTGCCGAGCCGCCGCAGGCCGAAGAACAGCCGGAGACGACCACGATTGCCTATACGCCGCCGCCAGCACCGCCAGTCCAGACTGCTTCCGCCGACAGCGACTATGTGACGGCGGGCTTCGTCGTCCACGTTGCGACATTCGGCAATCGTGATAACGCGGATGCGGCCTATGAGGAACTGTCGCAATCGATGGACCTGCAGATGTTCCAGTTCGAGAGCGACAAGGGTCCGTTGTACCGGTTGCAGACGCGGCCGGTTCCCGATGAATCGAGTGCTGCCCAGCTTCTCTACAAGTTGCAGGATGCGGGCTTCACCGGCGCCAAGATCCGCCGGGTGCGGGTGCAGCAGGTGGCCGCGCGCATTGCCGGTTGAGGCGAAAAAAGCCTCGCGCCGAATTGCATTTCCGCCGCAGCGGACCTAAAACACGGGGCCGATCAATGCCCTGGTGCGAAGTAGCTGTTGATGCGATTTTCCCTGCGTTTCCTTGCCAATCTGCTGGCCTGTCTGGTGCTGTGGCTTGCCGCATCCGCCGTTTCCGCCAGCGCCCAGACCCTGGGTGACGAGCCCTATGTCTCGGCGGCCCGCAATGCCATCCTGATGGATGCAAAGTCCGGGCAGGTCTACTACGAGAAGGACCCTGACACCGCCATTCCGCCTGCCAGCATGAGCAAGCTGATGACGCAGGCGATCGTGTTCGATCTTCTGAAATCCGGCGACCTGAAGCCGGACCAGATGTTCACCGTCAGCACCAATGCCTGGAAGAAGGGCGGGGCGGCGGCCAAGGGCTCCACCATGTATGCGAAGGCAAAATCCGAAATCAGCATCCTCAATCTGCTGCGCGGCTCGATCATTCATTCCGGCAACGATGCCTGCATTACGCTGGCGGAAGGTATCGACGGCAAGGAACAGACCTTCGTCAACCGCATGAATGCCAAGGCCGAAGAGATCGGCCTCAAGCACAGCACCTTCCGCAATTCCACGGGCCTGCCGGACCCGAACCACAAGATGAGTGTGCGCGACATCGCCACGCTGGCCCGCTACATCATCACCAATCATCCCGACTATTTCCCGATCTATGGCGAGAAGTCATTCACCTGGAATGAAATCACGCAGCCCAACCGCAATCCGCTTCTGGTGGATTATCCCGGTGCGGATGGCATGAAGACGGGGTTCACCAAGGAAGCCGGCTACGGCCTCGTGGGCACGGTGCAGCGCGATGGCCGCCGCCTCATCATGGTGATTGCAGGGCTGCCTTCAATTGACGAGCGCAAGTCGGAAGCGGAGAAGTTGTTTGATTGGGGGCTCTCCAAGTTCCGCGCCATCGAGGTGTATTCTGATGGCGACCGGGTGGGGCAGGCGCGCGTCTGGGGCGGCAAGGCGGATTGGGTCGATCTCGTCACCAAGGGATCGTTCAGCGTCGCGCTCACCAAGGAGGAACGCAAGACCGCCGAAGTGAAGCTCAGCTACAAAGGGCCGCTACTGGCGCCGGTACGTGCGGGCGATCAGGTTGGCACGGTGAAGGTTTTCATCGAGGGGCGTGCCATTGCCGAATTGCCTGTGATGACGTCCGAGTCCGTGGAAGCGGTGGACTCGATGTGGCAGAAGGCGCTGGACAGCGCCATGATCATGGCGTTCGGCGGTTGACGCCGGGGTTCTTCATCACGCTGGAAGGCGGGGAGGGCGGCGGCAAGTCCACCCAAGGCAAGCGGTTGGCTGCGCATTTGCAGGAGAGGGGCGCCGAGGTGTTGTTCACGCGCGAACCGGGGGGAACGCCACAGGGCGAGGCGCTGCGGGCGCTGCTTGTTTCGGGCGATACCGGGACATGGTCTCCGGCCTCGGAGGCGATGCTGATGTCGGCGGCGCGCGAAGTGCATGTCCGCACCGTGATCGGCCCGGCTCTGGCGCGCGGGGCCACCGTCGTCTGTGACCGCTTCATGGATTCAACGCGTGTCTACCAGGGTCATGCGGGCGGCGTGCCGCATGATGTTGTTTCGGCGCTGGAGCAGGCCGCTGTTGGCACCTGCGTGCCGCACCTGACCCTGATCTTTGATCTTCCGGCTGCAGTCGGGCTGGAGCGGGCGCGGACGCGCGGCACCGGCACCGAGGACCGTTTCGAGCGCAAGGGCCTCGCCTTTCACGACAAGCTGCGCGAGGGCTTCCGCGCCATCGCCGAGAACGAGCCATGGCGCTGTGTGCTCATCGACGCGGCGCTCGGGCCCGATGAGGTGTTCGCGCAGGTTCTGCAGGCCGTGGACAGCCATCGCCATGGCTGAAGACAATGAAGACCCGCGCGAAGTCCCTTGGCACCCGCGTTTTGCCAGGGAGGTCGTGGGCCACGTGGGCGAAGCGGCGCGTTTCCGCGAGGCGGTTGCCAGTGGCCGTCCACACCATGCCTGGCTGATCACTGGCCCCCGCGGAATCGGGAAAGCCACTCTGGCTTACAAGCTGGCGGGAGAGGTGTTGTCGCTTGCCAACGCGGCCCAGACTCCCCGGTGGATCGCCGCTCGCTCGCACCCGGACCTGTTCGTGCTGGAACGCGGCCTCAATGATTCCAAGCCCCGGCGCCTGCGGCAGGAGATCGTGGTGGATGATGCGCGGCGCATGACCGAATTCTTTGCCCGCACCTCGGGGGGCGGCGGCTGGCGGATTGCCATTGTCGACAGCGCTGACGAACTGAACACCGAGGCCGCCAACGCGCTTCTCAAACTGGTTGAGGAACCGCCTGACAAGGCATTGATTTTGCTCCTGTCTCATCGACCGGGACGGCTGTTGCGGACGCTCAAGTCGCGCTGCCGCCGTTTGCCGGTCTCGCCGCTCGCGGAAGCCGATGTGCTGACCGTGCTGAACCAGCTGCCTGTGCCTGCACAGGGCGACCCGGCGGCTCTTGCGGCGGCCGCGCGCCTCTCCGGCGGCTCGCCGGGGCGGGCGCTTGAGCTGCGCGACAGTCTGGGAGCCAAGGCATTCGACGCCTTCCTGCGGGCGAAGTCCCTGACAGCGGGCGTCAAGATGGCGGTGGCCGGGCACTTCGCCCAGCGGCAGGCAGCGGTGCAGGACTTCGAGACCTTTGCCGATCTGGTGCTGGATTGGCTCGCCCGGGAGGCCGCGTCGGCGCCAGAGGCACCGCGCAGTGCAGCCCTGGCGCGGGCTCACCAGGAGATCGCCGCCAGCCGTGGGGTCGTCGCGGGCTACAACCTCGACCGGCGGACTGCGGCACTGAACGCGCTGACCGCCATCGAAGATGCCTTGAAGGCAACCTGATTCCGGGGCAAGAGCCCCGTACCATGAGCGAGAAATACCTGATTTCCACGGCCATTCCTTATGCGAATGGCGCCCCCCACATCGGCCATGCCTACGAGCGCATCGCCACCGATGTCATGGCGCGGTTCAAGCGCCTGGACGGCGCGGACGTGCTGTTCATCACCGGCATGGATGAGCACGGCCAGAAGATGCAGCAGACGGCGGCGCGGGAAGGCCTGACGCCACAGGGTCTGGCGGACCGGACTGCCACCCAGTTCGAAGCCATGGGCGAATTGCTGAATGCCCGCGCCGACGACATCGTGCGCACCACCTCGCAGCGCCACAAGGATGCGGTCACCGAGATCTGGAAGCGCATGGAAGCGGCGGGCGACATCTACCTGTCGAAATATGCCGGATGGTATTCGGTGCGCGACGAGGCTTACTACGGCGAGGATGAAATCGAGGAGCGTGAGGGCCGGCGCTTTTCGCTGAAAACCAACACGCTGGTGGAATGGGTGGAGGAGGAGAGCTACTTCTTCAAGCTTTCAGCCTATGCCAAGCCGCTGCTCGAGCATTACAAGAACAACCCGGACTTCATCGTTCCCGAACAGTACCGCAACGAGATCATTTCGTTCGTGGAGCGCGGCCTGAACGACCTGTCCATGAGCCGCACGACGTTCGACTGGGGCATTCCCGTTCCGGGCAACCCCAAGCACGTCATGTATGTGTGGGTGGACGCGCTCACCAACTACATCACCGCCACGGGCTTTCCCGATGCCGCCGCGGCAAAGGCCGGATTCTGGCCCGCATCGGCGCACGTGATCGGCAAGGATATCACGCGCTTCCATGCGATCTACTGGCCGGCCTTCCTCATGTCGGCGAAGCTGCCGGTGCCGAAGCAGGTCGTGGTGCATGGCTTCCTGTTCAACAGGGGCGAGAAGATGTCGAAGTCCACCGGCAACGTGGTGTCTCCCGCCGACCTGGTGAGCGCCTATGGTGTCGATCCGGTGCGCTACTTCTTCATGCGCGAAGTGCCCTATGGCTCCGATGGTTCCTACAGCCATGATGCCATCGTGGGCCGCATTAACGCCGATCTCGCCAATGACCTTGGCAATCTCGCCCAGCGCTCGCTCTCGATGATTGGCAAGAACTGCGGCGCGCAGGTTCCGGTGTGTGGTGCGTTGAGCGAAGCCGATACGGTGATGCTCGATGCGGCCAAGGCACTGCTTGGCGAGTGCCGCGCCCAGCACAAGGCTTACGCGATTTCCAAATCCATGGATGCGATCTGGAAGGTGGTGGCCGATGCCAACCGCTACTTCGCGGGACAGGAGCCATGGGCGTTGAAGAAGACGGATCCGGTGCGCATGGAGACAGTCCTGTACGTCACGGCGGAAGTGCTGCGCCGCGTGGGCCTGATGATCCAGCCCTACGTGCCTGCATCATCAGCCAAGTTGCTGGACCTTCTGGCTGTGCCGGCGGCGGCCCGGCGCTTTACCGATTTTGATTCCGCCCTGGTGGCCGGCACGGCCTTGCCCGCGCCTTCGCCGGTGTTCCCGCGCTATGTCGATCCCGAGGCAGAAGCAGCGAAATCATGATGCGGGTTGTCGACAGCCACTGCCACCTGGATTTTCCCGGCATGCAGGAGAACCTCCCCGCGGTGTTGGCGCGGGCCGAGGCCGCGGGTGTGGGCCTGATGCTGTCGATCAGTTCGCGCGTTGCGAAGTTTCCAAACCTGCTGCGGATCGCGGAGGAGAACGCCAACGTGTTCTGCACGGTCGGCACGCATCCGCACAATGCCCACGAAGAACTGGATGTGCCGCTGGCCGAATACGTGCGGCTGGCGCAGCACCCGAAGGTGGTCGGCATCGGCGAGGCCGGGCTGGACTATCACTACGACCTGTCGCCCCGCGAGGCGCAGATGAGCGGCTTCCGCACCCAGATCGCGGCGGCCCGTGAAACCGGCCTGCCACTCGTCATCCATACCCGCGAGGCCGAGGACGATACGGCCCGGGTGCTGGAAGAGGAGATGGCGAAGGGTGCCTTCAAGGCCGTGCTGCACTGCTTCACGTCGCAGGATTGGCTGGCGAAGAAGGGCGTGGAGTTGGGGCTCATGGTGTCGTTCAGCGGCATCCTCACCTACAAGTCGGCGGAGAACCTGCGGCAGACGGCCATGGGCCTGCCAGAGGATCGCATTCTCGTCGAGACTGATGCACCTTATCTCGCGCCGGTGCCGCACCGGGGCAAGGACAACGAACCCGCTTTCGTGGTGAACACACTGAACCATCTCGCCACGGCGCGGGGTGTTGATGCGGTCCACATGGCGCGCGTGACCAGCGACAATTTCTTCCGGCACTTCAGCAAGGTGCCGAAGCCGGAGGCCTATACGTGAGCCTCCGCATCACGATCCTCGGATGCGGCTCCTCGGGCGGCGTGCCGCGCGTGGGCGGCGACTGGGGTTCGTGTGATCCGGCCAACGCGAAGAACCGCCGCCGGCGCTGTTCGATCATGCTGGAACAGACAGGCACGGGCGGCACCACGCGGGTGCTCATCGATACATCGCCCGATCTTCGCGAGCAGATGCTGTCGGCCAATGTCTCCGAGATCGATGGCGTCTGGTACACTCACGAACATGCCGACCATACGCATGGCATCGACGAGTTGCGTGGTTTCTTCCTGCGCATGCGGCGCAAGGTGCCGATCTGGGCCGACGCACCTACGTCCTCGATGCTCATGTCGCGCTTTGCCTATTGCTTCGCCGCGCCGGAGGGCAGCGACTATCCGCCCGTACTGCGCCATCATGCCATCGTGGCGGGCACGCCGTTTGCCACGGAGGGAGCAGGGGGTGCGCTTGCCGCGCTGCCCTTCAACATGCAGCACGGCAACATCAATGCGCTTGGCTTCCGCGTTGGCAACATCGCATATTCGCCTGACGTCAACGATCTGGACGACAGCGCCGTGGCTGCGCTGCAGGGCCTCGACCTGTGGATTGTTGACGCCCTGAAACGGACGCCGCACCCCAGTCATTTTTCCCTGCCGCAAACGCTGGCGTGGATTGACCGCATAAAACCGCGGCGGGCCATCCTCACCAACATGCATATTGATATGGACTATGCGACCCTGTGCGCGGAATTGCCGTCCCATGTTATACCGGCCCATGACGGGCTGGTGATCGAAGCCTGAATGCCCGTCCCTTGGAGGATTTCATGAAGAGCCGCCGCCTTGCCAGCTTTATGCTGGCGCTTTCGCTTACGCCGCTTGCCGCTGCCGCCCCGGCGCTGGCGCAAGCCGCCTGCACGCCGGAAAAGTTGAATGCCGCCATGGATGGTTTTGCCAGGGCCCCCTTCGGGGCCGCAAGCTGGCGCAAGCTCAACGGGCTTGGGGCACCTGATGTGACCACCGACAGCCCGTTCTACAGCGGATACGCCGCGACCGAAGCGTGGAAGAAGCGCGCGGCCGAACTGGCACCTGACATGCCGGACCTGCAGAACGTGCCCTATGAGTGCCGCATGTCTTATCCGCTGGAAGTGCTGGAGGCGCGCATTGCAAAGCTGGGGCCCACAGACCCCTACATCAAGCAATGGCTGAAATCGCAGGCGCGGGTGATGAAGGCCTGTGATGGTACGGACACCGGCCAGGCAGCATTGCCCGATCCTCTCGAAGTGAAGCCTGAATTGGCCCAGATGCAACAGGATGACCGTGCCTATCAGGAGGCTTCCGTTGCTTTCTATGGTGCGGACAAGACGAAGGCCGTACAGATGTTCAAGGCGATCGGCGCCAGTGCCTCACCGCACAAGGCCGCGGCGCGTTACAACGTGGCGAACTTGCTGGCCAATGCCAAGAACCTCACCGAAGCCCGGGCCGAGGCAGCAGCCATCCTGGCTGATCCGTCGCTGGCCTCGGTGCATGTCATCACCAAGGACCTGCAAGGCTACATCGCCAACCTGGAAGACACGCCAGCGGGATGGAGCACGCTGATCGACAACACGGTGGCGACCTTGAGCCAGCCTGCATCCGCCATCATGGCGGATCCCAAGGCGCAGGGGGAATATTCCTCGGCCCTCTACGACATCGACTTTGTCGGCGTGCGCGACAAGCAGGACGACTGGTGGGTGAGCGGCACGCTGCCGGCCAACGCCACTGTGTCGAAGGCACTGGTGGACGCCAGCCGCAAACATCCGATGGTGCTGTGGATGATGACGGGCCAGTCTGTCGCCAAGATGCAGGACCGTGCGCCGTGGACCATGATCGGCCCGAAGTGGAATGCCTGGAGCGCCTCCTATGTTGACCGCGCCATGGCCCAGCAACCGGCTGCGGCGGGCATCACGGGATCTGCCCGCGACATGATCGACGCCTTGAAGGCCGGCACGGACGATGCGACCCGCGCGGCGCTGTGGGCCAAGGCCAAGGATGCAGCCACCAAGGCGCAGTCGTCCTGTGGCGACGCGCCGGACACGGCGGCGGTGATCGAGCTTGCCCGGGAGGCCACGCGCCTTTCGGTGCTCGCTGGCAAATATGATGAGGCCTATGCGGGGCTGAAGGGCCTGCCCACGGGCTACACCAGCGGCATGATCGACATCATTCTGCCGCGCCTGATGAATGCCGTGCTGGCGAGCGGCAACGCGGAGGAGGGGCGGCGTCTGCGCGATGCCCTGATCACGCCCGCGCTGCTGGAGGCGATCGGCAAACGCGAGCAATATGAGCGCGAAGGCACCGCCGCGATCTACAGCAACTTCATGGGCTGGGTTGCCGAGGACCAGGCGAAGTTTGCTGAAGCGCTGACGCTGAGCAACGCCAAGCTCGGCAATCCGCTGTTCAACCTGCTTGCCGCCAAGACGTTGCGGGAACTTGCCGGCAACGCTGCGTTTGCTCCGGAACAGAAAGCACTGCTGCTGCGTGCGGCGTGGACGCGGGATTATGCCCGTGGGCGCATGCCCAAGGCTGCGGATACGGACGCCATGCTCGCCGCCAATCCGGAGCTGAAATCAGCGTTCGAGGCGGTGAAGACGGCTTATCCCAAGCTGCGTACCGAACGGCAGTGGCTGTTAACCATCCTGCGCAACCCGCGCTTTGGCATTCTGCTGAACTCGGCCGACTGGACCGACGCCATCGAGGCCAAGCGCGATTCGTTCGCGGCTGTGGACTCCTATGATCACAATGACAAGAACTGGTGGTGTCCGCTGGAGACTGACCGGCAGTTGGGCGCCTTGCGCAAGCGCTTTGACGATGACTCCGGCGTCACCGCCGCGGCTGACTACAATGCCGATGAACTGAAGCCCGTCCTTGAGGACGGCGCCGTGGCGCAGGCCCAGGCGGCGCGCGATGGACTGCTGAAGGCGCATCCCATGGTCAAGGCCGTGGACTGGTCCGAGGTGTCACGGCTGACCAAGGCGCCATCCGCGCCGCGGCTGCTGACGCAGGCGGCGATCCGCTGGGGCAAGGTTAGCAAGGGCAATGACGGCGCGCCGGAAGCGCTGGCGCTCGCCAACCAGGTCGTGCGCTATGGCTGCAACTGGCATGGCGGCCACAAGGCGTATTCCAAGCCGGCGCAGGAACTGCTGCAGGCGAAGTTCAAGGATACGTCCTGGGCCAAGCAGACGCCGTACTGGTTCGACTGCATGGACAATGTGTGGGATGCGAACTTCAACAAGGTGCCGAACTGCAAGCCGCGGCCCTGGGCGAAGCAGGCGCCGTTGCGTTGATGGAAAACCTCAGCGCATTGCCGTAAACCATTCCCGGGGGCGGATAAAACTGCTCCCGGCGGTCTTTCCGGATCACATCCGAATATTCCATAATATATATTATGCGAATGAACGCATTCGCCCACGAGAGTTGCCCATGACCGCTTCCAAGGCCGGTTCCCCATCCCCCGCACTGGCGGCTGCACCCTCCGATGTGGCGGCGATGGACCCGCGTGACATCGGGACGTTGCGCGCCCTCATGCAGGCGCTGCGCACCCCGGTGACTGGCTGTCCTTGGGATCTGGAACAGGACTTCGCGTCGATTGCGCCTTACACCATCGAGGAAGCCTATGAGGTGGCCGACGCCATCGCGCGCGGGTCCCGGGCGGAGCTTTGCGACGAGTTGGGCGATCTCCTGCTCCAGCCCATCTACCATGCGCAGATGGCTGCCGAGGAAGGCAGCTTCACCTTCGATGATGTGATCGAGGGCGTGGTGCGCAAGATGATCCGCCGGCACCCCCATGTTTTCGGTGATGCCGAGGCGCGTGCCGCGGGCGTGGCCAAGGGGTTCTGGGAGGCCAACAAGGCCAAGGAGCGAGCGGCCACCGGCAAGGACCAGGAGCGGCTTCTCTCCACCGTGGCGCTGGCGCTGCCTGCCCTGTCCCGGGCGCTGAAGCTGCAGGCCAAGGCGGCCAAAGTGGGCTTCGACTGGCCGGCCGTGGATTTCGTCTACGACAAGATCAACGAGGAAGTGGCCGAGTTGCGCGAGGCCCCGCCCGAGAAACGCGGTGAAGAATTGGGCGACCTGTTGTTCGTCGTCGCCAATCTGGCGCGTCACTATGGCATTGATCCGGAAGCGGCACTGCGCGGCGCCAACGCCAAATTCGAGCGCCGCTTTGCCCACATCGAGGATGCGCTGAAGGCACGGGGCAAGACGCCTGCCCAATCCGATCTCGCGGAAATGGATGCGCTGTGGGATGAGGCGAAGGCGAAGGGCCTGTAACAGGCCTGCCGCTATTCAGGGGCGGCCAGACTCGCAGCCGTAACCTTTTTCATGGCGCGGCCGAAAAGGGCCTTGGCTTGGCCTGCCCTGTCAGCATCCATCCGGACTTCGATGCGCATGTTGCCGTTCTTGAGGTCGCGGCGCGAGATCACTTCGCAGCGGCGGTGCAGCCATGCCAGCCCCTTGCCGTCGCTTCCCTCCAGCGTGACCGAATACAGGTCTGCCGTGCGTCCCAGGCGTTTTTCCACACGCAGCAGCAGGTCATCCAGTCCCGTGCCATCGACCGAAGAGACGAGCACGCAATCGGGCCGCCGCCCTGCTGATGCTTCCCGCTGGGCGTATTCCAGCGGTTCCAGAAGGTCCGCCTTGTTCCAGACTTCGAGCAGATGCTCGCGGTTCGCTTCGCCGATGCCGAGTTCTTCCAGCACGGTCAACACGTCCTGCGCCTGGGCTTCGGTCTCCGGGTGGCTGACATCGCGCACATGCAGGATCACATCGGCGGCCAGCACCTCCTCTAGCGTCGCGCGGAAGGCGGCGATGAGGGCCGTTGGCAAATCGGAGATGAAGCCCACGGTGTCCGAGAGAATGATCTTGCGCCCATGCGGCAGTTCGATCACCCGCATGGTGGGATCGAGCGTGGCGAACAGCATGTCCTTCGCCAGGACCTGCGCATTGGTGAGGCGGTTGAAGAGCGTGGACTTTCCGGCGTTGGTGTATCCGACGAGGGCGACCACGGGATACGGCACGCGCGAGCGCCCTGCCCGGTGCAGACCGCGAGTCTTCACGACATCAGCCAGCTGCTTCTCCAGGCGAGCGATCCGTTCCTGAATGAGGCGACGGTCTGCTTCGATCTGGCTTTCGCCGGGGCCTCCCAGGAAGCCGAAGCCGCCGCGCTGCCGTTCCAGATGGGTCCAGGAGCGCACGAGGCGGCTCTTCTGGTAGCGCAGATGCGCCAGTTCCACCTGCAGCGTGCCTTCGCGGGTCGAAGCACGTTCGCCGAAGATTTCGAGAATGAGGCCGGTGCGGTCCAGCACCTTGGCCTTCCATGCGCGCTCGAGGTTGCGCTGCTGGATGGGTGAAAGCTGGGCGTTGACGATGACCAGCCCGGCATCCTGCTCCGCCACGATGGCGGCGATCTCCTCAACCTTGCCGGAGCCGATGAGCGTGGCGGGCTTCGGTGCGGCGAGTGGCACGATGAGCGAATGTGCCACCATGAGGCGGATGGCCCGGGTGAGGCCCAATGCTTCATCGAGCCGCGACTGGGCAGACCGCGCATTCTCTGCGGTGCCTGATTTCGGTTCGACATGAACGACGACGGCAATGCCCGTATTGCCCGAGGGGCCGTCACCTTCCCCGATCGTTACGGCCGCTTTGCGGGCCGGCTTGCGTGCACTCAAGAGCCACCGTTTTCATCATCAAAAAGGCTGATCGGCGCGCCCGGCATGATGGTCGAGATCGCGTGCTTGTAGACAAGCTGTGACACGCCGTCACGTCGCAGCAAGAGGCAGAAATTGTCAAACCATGTGATGATGCCTTGGAGCTTGACGCCGTTGACGAGGAACACCGTCACGGGGACCTTCGATTTGCGCACGTGATTTAGGAAGGTGTCCTGGAGATTCTGGGGCTTTTCCTGGGCCATCGTCTGCTTGCCTCTTTTGTTGTTTTGTTGCCGCCTAAGCTCACATGCTCACTAACACAAACGGTGGAATGGCAAAAGATGCCATCTCTACGTGTGTCATGAGGGTGTTTCGCTCGCTTCCTCTTCGCGGGACGAGAGGCCGAGCATCTTGATCTTCCGGTGCAGAGCCGAGCGCTCCATGCCGATGAAACCCGATGTACGTGAAATA
>CALMLK010000362.1 GCA_937868035.1 uncultured Alphaproteobacteria bacterium | reverse complement strand
CCGCGATGATTTCCACGATGGCGAAGAGCGCCTTCACCGAAAGTCCGGGCCCGCCCACGCTCTCCGGCAGGTTCGCCCCCATCACGCCAAGCCCGGCAAGGCCGCGCAGTTGCGTGTGGACGAAACTCTTCTCTTCATCCGTCTTCGCGGCGAGGGGCACCAGAACCTGTTCCGCAAAGCGCGAGACAGTGTCGACAACAGCCGTTTCCTCGTCCGGCAATCCGGGCCAGCGCGGCATCATGAGAGCGCCTCCGCGTCGAGCAATCCCAGTTCCCGCAGAATATCATCGCCCGCCGCCCCCAGTGCAGGCGCGGGCGTTTGGGCCACGGGCTTTGCGCCATCAAACCAGACGGGCTGCGGCACCACCATCGCGCTGCCGAGCGAATCATGGGGAAGTGCAACCACCGTCTGCCGCGCCGTGGCCTGCACACTCGATGCCGCCTCGCTGAAGCTCCGGATGGGAGCCGCCGTAAGCCCCGCCCCGGTGAGGAGGGAAACGGCCTGATCCGCACTGAGGTTGCAGCTCCACGTCTCGATGATGGCTTTGAGCGTCGGCTCATTCTGCGTCCGTGCGCTGTCCGAGCAGAAGCGCGGGTCATTCTCCAGTCCGGCATGGCCCATGAGGCTTGCGAGTTTCGCGAAATGCTTTTCATTCAGCACGCACAACGCAAAGCTGCCGTCAGCCGTGCGGAAGCAGCCGAAGGGCGTGGACAGCGGATGGCGATTCCCCACGCGCGCCGGCTCCCGTCCGCCATAGAACAATTGCGCCTGGGCGGTGGGCAACAGGGCGAACAGGGCATCGTGCATGGCGATGTCGAGTGTTGCGCCCGCGCCACCGCGGCCCCGCTTTACAAGTGCGGCAAGGATGGCCCAACTCGCAAACACGCCGCCTGCAAGATCAGCGATGCTCTCGCCGAATTTGAGAGGTGCACCTCCGTCCTCGCCATTCACAGCCATGGCCCCGCTCAGGGCCTGGATCACAAGGTCATAGGCGGGAAGGCCCGTCCACGGTCCGGTCTGGCCGAAGCCGGAGATCGAGGCGTGCACCAGCGACGGCTTCTCCGCCCGCAAGGACACCGCATCCAGGCCGAACTTCGCCGCAATGCCGGGCCGGAAATTCTCAACCACGCAATCGCACGATAGCGCGATCCGCCGTGCCAGCTTCACCGCGTCTTCGTCCTTGAGATCGAGAACGATTGAACGCTTGCCGCGGTTGACCAGTTGGAAGAGCGCGCTCTCGCCGTCCACGAATGGCCCGATGTGGCGGTATTCGTCACCGCCCGGCGGTTCGAGCTTGATCACGTCAGCACCAAGGTCGGCAAGCAGCGCCGTGCAATAGGGTCCGGCGAGGACGCGCGTCATGTCGAAGATGCGAATGCCCGCCAGCGGTGCCTCAGTCATGGCGCGGCAACTCCTTTGCACGTGCCGCGAGCGCTTCGAGGATGCCGGCCAGAACCTGTTGCAGCGAAAGCGCCTTGGCACTGCTGAAGCTCCATGGCGGGCTTTCACTTTCGAGGTAGGCCGATTGCGCGATTTCCAACTGTACCGCGTGCACGCAGAACAGCGCCTGGCCATGGTGCCGTGCCGTCCAGCCGCCGCGAACCCCACCGTTGCTGACGCTGGAGAAACCGGCGGATTCGGCCACACCCTGCACCGCCGTCGCCAGTATCACATCGCAGCTCTTGCCATTGTCGGTGCCGATGTTGAGATCTGGCAACGTCCCGTCAAACAGGAAGGGAATGCGCGAGCGGATGGAATGGCAATCATAGAGGATGGCAAAGCCATGCTTTGCCTTTACGCGCGCAACTTCTGCAGAAAGTGCGGCGTGGTAGGGCGCATGATAAGTGGCAATGCGCTGTGCCACGTCCTCCGCCGATGGTTCGCGGCCCGTCTTCCAGATTGCCGCGCCATCGAAATCGGTGAGCGGGCACAGGCCGGTGGTGTTCTGGCCGGGGTAAAGTGAATCGCCCGTGGGGTCGCGGTTGGCGTCAATCACATAGCGATGGAACGTGGCGCTGACGACCGTGAGGTCCGGCACGAGGTCGGCATAGAGATCGGTGATGTGCCAGTCCGTGTCGGCCAGAATTTTTCCGTTGCTGTTGAGCCGCGCGGCAATGTCGGAGGGCACGAAGGTGCCGCCATGCGGTTGCCCCAGGATGATGGGACCATCGCCGCGCGTGACGCTCGCGGCACTCATGACGCAAAATCCGGAAGGTTCACGCCGCTGGCCGCCGCCAGGGCGCCGGATGCAATCACGGCTGCCGCGGCTTCGAGGTCAGGAGCGATGAAGCGGTCTTCGCCCAGGGTCCGCACATCCTGCCGCAGACGCGCCACGGCGCGCTGCAATGGTGCTGATGTGGCGAGAGGCGCGCGGAAATCGATGCCCTGCGCCGCGCACAGCAACTCGATGCCGAGGATGCGTTGCAGGTTGGCATTCATGCGCAGCAGCCGCCGCGCCCCATGTGCCGCCATGGACACATGGTCCTCCTGGTTGGCCGAGGTGGGCGTGGAATCGGTGACGCATGGCGTGGCAAGATGCTTGTTTTCGCTCATCAGCGCCGCACTCGTCACCTCCGCGATCATGTAGCCGGAGTTCAGTCCGGGATTGGGCGTGAGGAAGGGCGGCAGATCGAAGGACAGGGTAGGGTCGACCATCAGCGCCACGCGCCGCTGCGCAATGGCGCCGATTTCCGAAATGGCCAGCGCCGTCATGTCGGCGGCGAAACCCACGGGTTCGGCATGGAAGTTGCCACCGGACACGATTTGGCCCGAGGCTGTCAGCACCAGCGGATTGTCGGTTGCGGCATTGGCCTCGATCTCCAGCGTGCGCCCCGCCTGACGCAGCACGTCCATGGCGGCACCCGTCACCTGCGGCTGGCAGCGGATGCAATAGGGGTCTTGCACCCGCGTATCGCCTTCGCGATGGCTCTCGCGGATCACCGATCCGTCCAGCAGGGTGCGCATCGCGGCTGCCGCCTCGATCTGCCCGGCATGGCCGCGCAGGCTGTGGATTTCCGGATGCAGCGGCGCTGTCGAGCCCATGATGGCATCCGTGGACATGGCCGCCGTCACCAGCGAGGCAACCGCGCAGTCCCAGGCGTCGAACAGGCCAGCAAGTGCGCAGGCGGTGGAGAATTGCGTGCCGTTGATGAATGCAAGGCCTTCCTTCGCACCCAGCGGAATGGGCGAGAGTCCGGCGGATTTCAGCGCCGCCGCACCCGGCATGCGAACGCCCCCGACATCGGCCTCGCCTTCGCCGATGATCACGGCTGTCATGTGGGCGAGCGGCGCAAGGTCGCCACTGGCGCCAACCGAGCCCTGTGCCGGAA
>CALMLK010000361.1 GCA_937868035.1 uncultured Alphaproteobacteria bacterium | reverse complement strand
AGGTGGCGTCCTTTCCCTTGGCCCAGATGGCGGCCGCGGCCTCCTTGGGGACGATGCCCAGTTCCGCCATGCGATCCGCCGCATGGGCCTCGATTTCAAACCAGATCCTGTAGCGGGTTTCAGGCGCCCAGATCTGGGCCATGTCCTTGCGGGAATAACGGGGGATCATTGGAGTCCTTGTGCTTTCGACCGCCCTTAACAAATGTGAGGGGCGGGTACCAGCCGGAACTCAGGTGGTGAAGGACGGTGGAAAAACGTCGAAACGGGGCTGATTCCGGCTCAGATCTTCATTTCCACGAGGCGGGAATTGGCCGCGAAATAGGCGTCGCCGGTATATTTGAACACGCCGCATTCCATGGGCTTGTTGCCATAGCTTTCGCAGAACTGTTCGCCGGATGCCGTCCAGCGGCCCGAGCCAGCGCCCTTCGAGTCGTCCTGGAATTCAAAAGACCCATCGCCGCTGTAGGAAATCATGCCGTTGCCGTCGGGACGTGTGTACTGGAACGTCTTGCCCACGATGGCGCCGCGGATTTCACTGTCGGAAAAATTGCGGATGGTGGCGCCTTCCTTTTGCGGAACGGCTGACGAACCTTCGTTGACGACACGAACGCCCTTGGGGCCAGTTGCGCATGCTGCAAGAAGCATGGCGGCCAGTGCACACAGAATTGCAGACGAACAACGCATCCCGATCCGTTCCACCAATCACCCCTGACGCGCCATGTGCCAGAATGGCGCGCGGACCGCAAGTCCCGCGCCGTCCCGTTGCATGGGCTATATTTCCGCTCCGAGCACGATCACCTTGGCGCCCTTCGGCACGCGGTCAAACAGGTCGGCGACATCTTCATTCAGCATGCGGATGCAGCCCGACGACATGGCCTTGCCGATGGAGTGTGGCTCATTGGTGCCGTGGATGCGATAGAGGGTGTCTACGCCATTCGCGAACAGGTAGAGCGCGCGCGCCCCCAACGGATTGGACGGGCCACCCGGCATGCCGTTGCTCCACTCGGCCGCCTTGGCGTCGCGGTAGGTCATTTCCTCCGGCGGAATCCAGCGCGGCCAGCGGCGCTTCATCTGCACCACGGCCTCGCCCGACCAGGCAAATCCCTGACGCCCCACGCCGACGCCGTAGCGCAAGGCCGAGCCGTTTTCGAGGACGAGAAAGAGAAAGCGCTGGGCCGGATCGACGATAATCGTGCCGGGCGTTTCAAAGCCTTCGTAGCTTACGACCTGCCGGTGGAACTTTTCCGGGATCTTGTCCAAGTCGGCTGGCTCGATGGGAAAATCGGTGGGCGATTCAGGCGGCGGAAACAGCGACGGATCGCGTCCCAGCATCTCGCCTTCGTCGCCGCCATAGAGCGGGTGTTGCTGTGCAAGCGCAGGCCAGCGCGACGCCGCGAGTGCGCCGAACGCCAGCATGCCAGTCGTGAAAAAACGCCGTGAGTAAGTCTTCATGTGTTGCCGTGATCCAGTTGCAGGGGATCGATTCCCTGTATGTAGGTACGCGCCACGGCGTTGCCATGGTGGTAATACGGCAAGTTTGTGAAAGGTTCGCCTCAGGCGAGAGTGAACGTGGCCTGACCCACCTTGTAGGTGCTGCCGGAGCCGCTGAACGGCTGGCATGTCATCGGCACACCCTTCGGCAGGAACGGCGCGGGCGAGAAGCTCTCGCACAGCTGGCCGTCCTTCACGGTCCATTTTCCGGTGGTCGTACCCTTGCCGGTCACTTCCACGAGAGAGCTGCCATCGTCGGCATAAAGCGTCACGCCGCTATTCTTGGGGCTCGCCCATTTCCAGCTTTTGCCCGAAAGCACGCGCTTGATTTCACCGGCACTCATGCCCGTGGGTGACATCGGTTCCGGCGCAAGGTCAACCTGCGGCTCGGCCGGTGCTGGACTTGGATTGTCCTTGAAAATGTTCATGTTGGTGCATCCCGTGAGACCCACGAGACTGACCGTTGCCAGGACAATAAGCGACTTCTTCATTTCAAAACCCCCAAAACACCAGCCGGGTACCCACAACCTGTGTCAGGATTAGGGTGAAACATGGCCAGCGCCCAGAACTTTAGCAGAACCTTCCGCCACGGAACAACCCGTGATTGAGCACGGAGCAGCAGGCGTAACGGAAGCGGTCGTGAGATGATCGGATGACATATCTGCGTCGACGCGGCGGCCATCTGCCGTCAGCTGGAAGGGAACCTGATCCGTGGAACCAAACCACGGGGAAACATCTTCCGCTGCTGCGGGGGAAACAAGAACGGCCAACAACAGAAACACATAACGCATCAGACTTCTCCGCGACGCTGCGCACACATATGCCCGGCATTGTCGCCCCTTTATGGTTACCGGACTCTTAATGCGCCTTGACCGGAGCGCGATTCGCCCCGCAAAGGCACAGAGGAACAACTGGACTCATCATGAATTCAATCACCAATGCGCACGTACTGCCGGTCCTGATGCTGATCGCATCCAATGTGTTCATGACCTTTGCCTGGTACGGGCACCTTGCCTTCAAGCAGAAGGCCTTGTGGATTGTGGTCCTTGCGAGCTGGGCCATCGCCTTCTTCGAATACTGGCTCGCCGTTCCCGCCAACCGCATCGGCCACAACGTCTATAGCGCGGCGGAACTGAAGACGATTCAGGAGGTCATCACCTTCGTTGTTTTCATCGTTTTCTCCGTCTTCTGGCTGGGGGAGGCCATCACGCTGCAACATCTCATCGGCTTTGCCGTCATCGTCGCGGGTGCTGCCATCGTGTTCCGGGCATGAATTACCGCCACGCCTTTCATGCCGGAAACCACGCCGACGTGCTCAAGCACATCGTGCTGGTGCGCGTGCTGGATTACATGTTGCGAAAGGACAAGCCGTTGGCCGTGCTTGATGCCCATGCCGGCATCGGCCGCTACGATTTGAAGGGCGCGGAAGCCTACAAGACCGGCGAGTGGAAAGACGGCATCGGCCGTTTTCTCGCGGATCCTCTGGCGGAAGGCGAGCGCATGCTGCTCGCGACCTACCTCAACA
>CALMLK010000360.1 GCA_937868035.1 uncultured Alphaproteobacteria bacterium | reverse complement strand
TGGCCGCACCATTCATGAACTGGCCCAGCGCCGGAAGCTGATCTCGGTCGGCACCGACATCGTGAACGAGTCCTTCGACGCGACAGTGGAAGACTCCGCCCGCGCCCTGATCGAGCGCGCCGAGTCGTCGCTCTATGCGCTGGCCGAGGTGGACAAGTACGGCAAGGGCTTCATGCCCTTTGGCCGCGCCCTGACCGACGCCATCGACATGGCCAACGCCGCCTTCCAGCGCGACGGGCATCTCTCCGGCTTGTCCACCGGCCTCAAGGACCTCGACGAAAAGCTCGGCGGCCTGCAGAATTCCGACCTCATCATCCTCGCCGGCCGCCCTTCCATGGGCAAGACGGCGCTCTGCACCAACCTCGCCTACAACGTCGCCAAGAACTACCGCGCCGAATATCAATCGGACGGCACCAACAAGGTGCTGGATGGCGGTGTCGTCGCCTTCTTCTCGCTGGAAATGTCGGCGGAACAATTGGCGACGCGCATCATCGCCGAGCAGTCGGGCATCGGCTCGGAAAAAATCCGCCGCGGCAAGATCACCGAGGACGAGTTCGCCCGCCTCGTGGAGGTGAGCCAGGAATTGCAGAAGCTGCCGCTCTACATCGACGCGACCGGCGGCCTCACTATCGCGCAGGTGGCGGCGCGTGCCCGCCGCCTCAAGCGTCAGCGCGGACTGGGCCTCATCGTGGTGGACTATCTCCAGCTGCTCGCCGGCTCGGCCAAGAAGGCGTCGGAAGGCCGCGTGCAGGAAGTGACGGAAATCACCGTCGGCCTCAAGGCGCTGGCAAAGGAATTGGCGGTGCCGGTGATCGCCCTCTCGCAGCTCTCGCGCCAGGTGGAAAACCGCGACGACAAGCGTCCGCAGCTTGCCGACTTGCGTGAATCCGGCTCGATCGAACAGGACGCCGACGTCGTCATGTTCATCTACCGCGAGGAATATTACATGTTGCGCAAGGAGCCGCGCCCCGGCACCCCCGAGCACATCACCTGGCAGGACGAAATGGCCAAGTGTGAAGGCATCGCCGAAGTCATCATCGGCAAGCAGCGCCACGGCCCCACGGGCGTCGTCGAACTGCAATTCAACGCCGCCCTCACCAAGTTCCAGAACCTCGTCCGCGAAGGCTACGCGCCGGAGCGGTTTGAATAGGGGCAGGGCGCTACTTCTTCACCAGCCTTTGCAGCTTTGTCGCGCGCGTCTTCGGGTCTTCGTCGAAGGCCAGCGTGCCGGCGAAGTTTCCATCGCGGTTGAAGAGGAACACCGTGGCCGTGTGGTCCATGGTGTAGCTGCCGTCGCTCGTTGGCACCTTCTGGTAAAACACGCGGAAGGCTTTCGCCAGCGCGGGCAGTTCGGCAACCGTGGGGATGAGGCCCTCCATGCGCGGATCGAAGTTGGAGAGATAATCCGCCACGAATTCGCGCGTGTCGCGCTCCGGATCGACGGTGACGAAGAACAGCCGGAAGTCCTTCGCATCATCGCCCAGCGCCGCCATGGCGGCCTGCATTTCCGTCAGCGTCGTGGGGCACACCATGGGGCAGTGGGTGAAGCCGAAGAACATGCCGTAGGGCGCACCCTTCAGGCTTTCCGATGAGACGGTGCCGCCCTTGCTGCTGGCCAGCGTGAATGGCCCGCCGATCTGCAGCGCGGGCACCACGCCAGCAGGCCCGGATTGCTGCTGCCACACGAGATACCCGAGGAGGGCGGCGAACATCGCCGCCACTCCCCAGATGGCAAGGCGTGCGCGCCTCACTGGCTCATCCCTGCGTTGGGATCGGTCACTTCATATTCAATCTCGACGCTGCCCGCCTTCTCGAAGACGAGCGTGCCCTTGAACTGCGAATCCGCCATGGGCTGCGTCTTCACCTTCATGAACATGATGTGCTTCGACTTGGGCTTGAATTCCACCGACTGACCGGCGGGGATGACCACGCCGCCCGGGATTTCAAACATCTTCATCACGTCGTTTTCCATCTTCATGTCGTGGATCTGGACGACGTCTGCGATTTCCGCGGTGACGCCGATGAGCTTGTCATCGGTCTTGCCGGTGTTGCGGATCACCATGAACCCCGCCGTCACATCCGCCGCCATGGGCGACTGCCGCGCCCAGGGATGGATGATTTCGAGATCACCGAGTTTGATCTCGTGGGCGGAAGACGCGATGGGAAGGAGGAGGGCTGCGATGGAAATCGCACAGGCAGAAAGGGTCAGCTTGAGACGTGTCATGTGAATGGTCCGTTTGTGGAATGAGTGTGGAAAACCGCAAGCCCAAGGGGCGCTGCAGTCAGACTACGCAGTTCGTCACTCAGACGGGAGGGCCGCGTTGCGACAGCGGCCGGAAAACTGTTTCCGATGGAGAAGTCTCACCGGGCCGGGCCGGCCGTGCAGTTGCGCTTGCCATGCCGCTGGCGAAAACCACAGGCATCGCGGTGCTTTCATCCGGAGCGGCGGCGGGCTGCGGCGCGGCGCAGACGATGCAGCAGTCATGAGCACTGTGGGACGGCAGCCCGGTATCCGGAATGCCATCGCCCGTCATGTCCACGCAGCGGCTCTGCATCAGGTCGGCGTAGAGCGCCTGTTCTTCAGCCGAGGCGGGCGAGGGCAGGAAGGTGAGCAGCGCCGGCAAGAGATAGGCCACGGTCACGAGAACCGTGACAATGCGCGCCAAACGGCGGAACGTGCCCATGCCTGACAAGCGAGTCATGCCCATGCGGCATGGTTAGGAGCCGGGGGCGGGGGCCGTCAAACGCCAAAGTGTAGCACGTGGGGCCACGCTTGCTTTCCCCCGCCCAATCCGCCATAAGCCCGGTGTCCAAAGCACAAGGCTGGTGGCTGAACGGAAAGACTTTCTGAGAAATCAGCAGGTTAGGGGCTCGCAAGACCCCGGTTTCCCGTGTCTCCGCTCTCTTCAGAACGGTCTTCAACCCTTTCCCAGGTTTGAAGGAGGCTTTGCGCCGGTGCTTTTGAGGACATGACAACGAAAGGGTACCCATGGGTCTCTACGAACATGTGTTCCTGGTTCGCCAGGACGCGACACCTGCGCAGGTCGAAGCGCTGGTGGAGCAGTACAAGGGCATCATCACTGCTGGTGGTGGCAAGGTCGAGAAGGTGGAAAGCTGGGGCGTGAAGTCCCTGACCTACCGCATCAAGAAGAACCGCAAGGCCCACTTCACTCTGATGAACATCGCCTCTCCGGCTCCGGCCGTGAAGGAAATGGAACGCCAGATGTCCATCTCCGAAGACGTGATCCGCTTCATGACCGTGGCTGTGGAAGAACTGGAAGCGGGTCCGTCCGCCCAGATGCGCCGCCGCGAAGACCGCCGCCGTGAAGATGGCGAAGAGACAGAGGAGTTCAACTGATGGCCGAGCCGCAAGCCCGCCGCCCGTTCTTCCGCCGCCGGAAGTCGTGCCCCTTCACCGGCGTCAACGCGCCCAAGATCGACTACAAGGACGTGCGTCTCCTGCAGCGCTATATTTCCGAGCGCGGCAAGATCGTACCGGCCCGTATCTCGGCCGTATCCACCAAGAAGCAGCGTGAACTGGCCCGCGCCATCAAGCGCGCCCGCTTCCTCGGCCTCTTGCCGTATGTGATCGGCTAAGGAGAGCAGAACATGGAAGTCATTCTCCTCGAACGCGTTTCCAAGCTTGGCCACATGGGCGAAGTCGTGAAGGTGAAGGAAGGTTACGCCCGTAACTTCCTGCTGCCCCGCGGCAAGGCGCTGCGCGCCAACGACGCCAACAAGGCAAAGTTCGAATCCCGCCGTGCGGAACTCGAAGCCCGCAACGTGGAAGCCCGTGGCAAGTCGGAAGTCGACGCCAAGAAGCTCGACGGCAAGGCCTTCGTGATCATTCGCCAGGCTGGCGAGTCGGGCCACCTCTACGGCTCCGTCTCTCCGCGCGACATCGCTGATGCCGCCGCTGCGGCGACCGGCATTGCCGTGCACCGCAACCACGTCGAACTGGTGCACCCGATCAAGACGATCGGCCTGCACACGGTTGAGGTGTCGCTGCATCCGGAAGTGACCGTGAAGGTGACGGTGAACGTCGCCCGCTCGGAAGACGAAGCCGCCGCCCAGGCGCGCGGTGAAGTGCTCACCGGCAACGCCGCCGACCGCGACGAAGTCCGCGCCGCCGCCGCCGCCCTCTTCGAGGAAGCGGAAGCCGAACGCGTCGCCGAAGAAGCCAAGGGCTGATTTCGGTTTCACACCCAAAGAAAACAAAACCCCGCCAGTGATGGCGGGGTTTTTTGATGGGCAAGTAGAGTGATTGGAGCCGTTATCCTTCTGTCGGTGACAGAAAGACGGTGGTCTCACACCGGCAAAAGCGTGACGACGAGCGCTTGCGAACCAGCCAGCACTTCGGCCTTATCCCCGGCGTCCACAAATGCAAAATCATGGCGGCCCAGCGAGTGTTCCCCGCACCGCACGCTCCCCGCAAGACAGAGCAGGCCTTCGCGCACCGCATCGGTGCGCGGCACCATCAACGTGCCGGCGGACATCACCTCCAGAACCGCGCGGAACTGCTGCGGGTCGTAGATCAGGTTGAAGTCGAGGCACGGACCGCCGCGCAGTTTTCCAAACAGGGGTTCATCACCGGAAAAGGCAACGGGCCGCAACGGTGGCACGGCATGGGCCACCTCACCTCCGGCCGACAGCAGGTCCATGCCCGGCCCGTCGATCACTGTGAGAATGCGCGCAAGGCCAGTGAACAGCGAAAACGGCCCATCGCTCGAAACCTCGGCAAGACTGAGCCGCCACAGCAGACGCCCATCAAGTTCAACTTTCGCCACCTCATGCGTGATCCCCCCCCCATTCTTCCAGGGGACAGTCGTAAACGCGGCGCGGCGGATGATCTGCATGCCGGGAGGATAGTACAGAATGAGCCTGGTTTGACAGGCATATCCCCAAAGGATATACATCAGCAATGACCCAAACCTCTGTCTTCAAATCCAACAAGAGTCAGGCCGTGCGCCTGCCGAAGCCGGTGGCTTTGCCCGAGCACGTGAAGCGCGTGGAGGTGATCCGCCAGGGCGCAGCGCGGCTTCTGGTGCCTTCGGGCCAGGGTTGGGCGCAATTCTGGTCCACACCCGGTATTGATGCGAAGTTCCTCGCGGAGCGAAATCAGCCGGCGCCACAACACCGGAAGCGGTGACAGCGTGATAAGCCATCTCCTCGATACGGACGTCTGCATTCATGCCTTGAAGAAGCGCAGCCGCAGCCTTCTCGAACGGCTCACATCCCATGATGGCCGCATGGCGATCAGCGACGTCACGCTTTTCGAACTGTATTATGGTGCGGAAGGGTACGCCAACCCGCAAGGGCGCATCGCGATGGTTGAGGATTTTGCCAGCCGGGTGGAAATCATCCCGTTTGACAGCAGGGCGGCACGGCATGCCGGCAATGTGCGTGCGACCTTGGAACAGCAGGGGCGCATGATCGGTGCCTATGATTTGATGATCGCCGCCACGGCCCGGTCACAGGGCCTCGTTCTCGCCACAGGTAACGTGCGGGAGTTCTCCCGTGTGGAGGCGTTGCGCGTGGAGAAGTGGGTCTAGCCCAAAAAGCAAAATGGCCCGCGCCGGGCGGGCCATTGGTTGATTGTATGACGCCGGCGGGCGGCCTTACAGGGGCGCAGCGAGAGCCGCAGCCTTGGGGGCCAGGGCCTTCTGCGCTGCGTTCTTCACGGCCTTCTGCAGCTTCTCGAACGCCCGCACTTCGATCTGGCGGATGCGTTCGCGCGACACGCCGAACTCCTGGCTGAGGTCGTCCAGCGTTGCCGGATCGTCCTGCAGCTTGCGCGCCTCGATGACGCGGCGTTCGCGGTCGGTGAGCTTCGACAGCGCTTCCTTGAGATAGGCATTGCGCATGCCGCTCTCTTCGTTGCGCACGAGCACGGTTTCCTGGCTTTCCGAGTCATCGACCAGCCAGTCCTGCCACTCGCCATCCCCTTCGCCACC
>CALMLK010000359.1 GCA_937868035.1 uncultured Alphaproteobacteria bacterium | reverse complement strand
GAGCGCCACGAGTCCAACAATGGATCGTATCGTCCTGTGCCTGTTCATTGCCGCATGTTGCCGTTCCGCTGGTCACACTTACTTGCGCGGCCGCTGGCCGTTGGGGCCATTTGCGTCGCCTTGGACGCCGCAAGCGCACCGTCACATCATGAACCCGCTCTGAACGGGAATTTCATGTGCGGTTCAACGCACCTCCGCCACGGTAGAAAACGACCGGCTGACGCCGGCATGGAGGACAACATGAAATTCGCCGCCGTCACCACTCTCGCCGTCGCCCTCATCGCCGTGGCAGCACTTCCCGCCCAGGCGCGCAAGCCCATCCGCGTTCTCGGCTGTTCGGCCGGCGATCTTTCGGGAGACGGCGCAAGCATCTGCGTGAAACGCGGCGAGCTTGATGTCCTGTCAGGGAGCAGTTCGGTGCACGTTGCCGTGTGTTCGGGCGGCGCGGTCTATTGCTGCATATCCAAGGACGGAGCAACGAGCGGCGGGCGCTGCATCCGTGTCTCGAAGTCCGTTCCGCCGGTCCGGGAAGACGGCGGCGCGAAGGATGGCAACAACGGATCGGCCACGCAAGGCGGCGGCAATGGCTGCAGCGGCGGTGTTTGCTGACAACGGCAAATCCCGCTAACTGGTGGGTATGACAACGCCCCAATCCAACATTCATGACGCCCACATCGATCCGCGCAATCTCGACATTCTCATCTCGGTGAATGGCACGCTGTTCCCCAGGGCGCAGGCCATGGTGTCGGTATTCGATTCCGGTTTCATCCTGGGCGACGGTGTGTGGGAAGGCTTGCGGCTGGTGAAGGGCGGCGTGCCGTTCCTGCGCGCCCACATCGAGCGCCTCTACGAGGGCGCCAAGGCGATCTTCATGGAGATCGGCCCGGCACCTGAGGAATTGGTAAAGCGCCTCTTTGCCTGCATCGACGCCAACAAGATGACGGACGGCGTGCACATTCGCCTCATGGTCACGCGCGGCGTGAAGGCCACGCCCTATCAGGACCCGCGGGTGACGATTTCGCCCGCGACCATCGTCATCATTCCGGAATACAAGGAGCCGAACCCGAAGAAGTTCGCGGAGGGCCTGTCGCTGCACACCGTCAATGTGCGCCGTGGCGCGCCGGACGTGCAGGACCAGAAGCTCAACTCGCATTCGAAGCTCAACTGCATCACGGCTTGTGTGCAGGCGGCCAATGCGGGTGCGGACGAAGCCCTGATGCTGGACCCGCTGGGCTTCGTCGCCACCTGCAACTCCACGCACTTCTTCATCGTGCGGCGCGGCGCGCTGTGGACCTCCACCGGGCAGTACTGCATTCCCGGCATCACGCGCGGCAACATGTTGCGCGTGGCAACGTCGCTCGGCATCCCGGCGCATGAAAAGCAGTTCTCGCTCTATGATGTCTATGGTGCCGACGAGGCTTTCGTCACCGGTACCTTCGCGGGACTTATTCCCGTACGCGTGATTGACGGCCGCCCCGTGCGGCACCCGCTGTCGTCGGAACCCTGGAGCGGGGCCGGGCCGATTTCGCGCAGACTGTCGGAAGGCTACAAGGCACTGTGCGCGGCGGAGAGCAGCCGGACGCTCTGATGCTCCTCTCCTTCCTCATCGCCGCGGTCCTCATCGAACTGACGCCCGGGCCCAACATGACGTGGCTTGCAGTGCTGGGTGCCAGCCGGGGGCGAACGACGGCGCTCGCCGCCGTTGCGGGCGTATGCCTCGGCCTTGCCATTGCAGCCGTCGTTGCGGGCTTGGGACTCACCGCCATCCTCACGGAATTTCCGGTGCTGTTCCAGGTGCTGCGCTGGGGCGGCACGCTCTACCTCTTCTATCTCGCGTGGGATGCCTGGCGGGAGGGCGATGGTGAGCTCAAACACACGAACGCCACGCGCGGCATTGCCTTTCGGCAGGGGCTGATCAGCAACATCCTCAATCCGAAGGCCTATCTCTTCTATGCGGCGATGTTGCCCCAGTTCATTTCCGGCCGCATGAGCATTGCAGCCGAGGTGGCGCTGCTGTCCGCCATCTATGTGGCCGTTGCCACGGTCATTCATTCCGGCATCGCCGTGATGGCGGGGTCAGCGGCGACATTTCTTGAAACCTCTCCGCAGGCCGTCACCATCCGGCGCGGCCTTGCCATTCTCATCGCCCTGGCGGCGGTGTGGTTTTTCATTTCCACCCAGGTGAAACGATGACGATTCTTGCCATGTGGTCCGGCCCCCGCAACATCTCCACGGCCATGATGTATTCCTTCGGCAACCGGACGGATTGCGAGGCCTGGGACGAACCCTTCTACGGCTTCTCGCTCACCACGCGGGGCAACGACCATCCCATGCGCGACGAGATCATCGCTTCCATGGAGACGGATTGGGACAGGCTTGTCGCGCGCTGCATCACGCCGTCCCGCAAGCCGCTTTTCTATCAGAAGCACATGACGCATCACATGCTGGCGGGTTACGACCGCAGTTTCATCCTGAAGCTCACCAACGCATTCCTGATCCGCGATCCGTCACGGGTGCTTGCGAGCTATGCCAAGAAGTGGGCCGAGGTGGACCTGCATTCCATCGGTTTCGTGGCGCAAGCGGAGATCTTCGACATGGTGGCGCAGAAGCTGGGCCACGCGCCGCCCGTCGGGGATGCGGAAGACGTGCTTTCCCATCCGCGCGAAACACTTTCAAAACTGTGCTCGGCCTGCGGCATCGCGTTTGATGAGGCTATGCTGAAATGGCCGAAGGGACCCAAGCCCTTCGACGGCGTGTGGGCGCAGCACTGGTACAATGCGGTGTGGCAATCGCAAGGCTTCGGCAAGTCCGAGGAAGAGAACATGCCCGCACTCCCCGCCCCGCTCGCCCGCATCGCCGACGAAGCGCGGCCCTACTATGATTTGCTCCGCAGGCATGCCATCCGGGCGTAACGAGCCAAGGCCTTCACCAAACAAAATGGCCGGGTTTCCCCGGCCATTCCGTTTTCCCGCCGTACCTCGATTGGTCAGCGGGCGATGGCGTGGCCGATCATGGCGCCGGGCGGCGGGGCGAGTGGTGCGGGCTTCAGCGAGCCGCCTTCCTTCTCGACCAGCAGTTCGACCTTGCGCAGTTCGGACTCTTCGTCCTTCAGCTTGTCCTTCATGGCATCATGCTGGTCGCGGAGTTCCGCCACCGTGCGCAGGATGTTGTCGCGGCGTGACCGCACTGACTTCGCAGCCATGGAATAGTTGACGTTGTTGGGGTCCGAGATGCCCGTGCGCCCCTCTTCCGCTTTGACATGGGCATCGAGTTCATCATGCTTCCTCATGAGGTCCTGGATCATCAAATCCATATCGGCCACCTGGCGGCGGACATCCTCGGTGCGGAAGCGGTGAAGCCTCAATAGGCTATCGCGTGAACGCATGTTTTCCTCACTCTACACAAGACACTGACTGCCGCCCCGATGCGAATTCCCGCTCTTGACTCCCGTTGACTCTATTCAGGAGTCAGCGAATCAACTAGCTCTGTCCGGGTCAGTCCAATCGCGTTCATCATGAACAATCAGGTTTAAGACGGGGTAAACCGGCAAGCCATGAAAGGCACGGTCGAGCAAAATTTCGCCGCAAAGTCGCGGACCCCATATTTAGTGGGTACAGGTTCCTCTACACAAGATGTTGTGGTGGTTTCGCCTCATTCCC